>NZ_JAPJIU010000006.1:0-254784 GCF_026241915.1 Stenotrophomonas sp. RIT-551
CTCCACCGTGCGCCGCCGTGCCGATATTTGACAAAGCAGTTATTGCAATGGCTTACATAAGGCGTGCTTATACTCATGACGCCATGACCACGCCGCGCACGCCAAGTCCCCGGTTTTCCTACAAATCCGACCGGCTCAAACCGCTGCGGGCGTTCTGCCAGACGGTCCGCCTCGGCTCAGTCTCACGGGCAGCTGAGGCGCTGTTCGTCAGTCAGCCGGCCATCAGCCAGCAGCTGCAGGCGTTGGAGCGCGAGTTGGGCGTCAGCCTGTTCGAGCGCAGCGGCCGCCGCCTGGTGCCCAGCCGCGAAGGGCAGCTGCTGTATGAAATGGCGCTGCCGCTGGTGGAGAACCTGGACGGGCTCGAGGCCAGCTTCCGCGACAAGGTGAAGGGGCTGGATGCCGGCGAGCTCAACATCGCGGCCAACAGCTCGACCATCCTGTACCTGCTGCCGCGCATCGTGGAGCGCTTCCGCCAGCGCCACCCGGATGTCCGCCTGACCCTGCACAACGCGATCAGCGCCGACGGCACCGACCTGCTGCGCAGCGATGCGGCCGACCTGGCGGTGGGCTCGATGACCGACGTGCCGGCCGACCTCAGCTACGCCCCGGCCTACCGCTTCGAACAGGTGCTGATCGCCCCGCCCGAACACCCGCTGGCGCATGGCGAGCTGAGCCTGGAGGCGATCTCGCAGTACCCGCTGGTGCTGCCGCCCAAACGCCAGATCACGTACCGGCTGGTGGACCAGGTGTTCCAGCGGCATCGGCTGCCCTACACCGTCGCGCTCGAGGTCGGCGGCTGGGAAGTGATCAAGCAATACGTGGCGATGGGCATGGGCATCTCGATCGTGCCGGCGCTCTGCCTGCACGATGCCGACCGCGAGAAGCTGGTGACGCGCTCGATGAGTGCGTGGTTCCCGGAGCGGAGTTATGGCGTGATCGTGCGGCGCGGGCGGTTTCTGTCACCGCAGGCGCGGGCGTTCATCGAACTGATCCAGCCGGACCTGTTCAGTCCGCGCAGCTATGACGAGAGTGGGCATTCGGAGCGGTGAGGCGATTGTCGATGTCCCAAGCAGAGTGCAAAGGCTCTTACTTCCTGAACCAGTTCCATAACTCGCTCATTGAGCGCTCAATGGCTCTCACGTGCATTTCGCTCACGCCTCAGCACGGCAATCCCATGACTTCTTAGCGCCTTGGACCTCTGTGACAGGGCACACCTAACATTTCGATGCCAGTGCGCTATTTTTATTCTTTTAAGACGACAAGCGTCATTCCAGGAATCAGGCATGCCATCCACGCCCACAGGACAATGGCATGTGCATTGGGACAAAGTGGATTCCCCAGGCGGGCGCAGACCCTCTCACGCGAGGCCGAGCGCTCTACCGGGACCGGCCTCCAAATATCACGTTCTGAATTACCCAGCGAACACATTGATCAGCCTATTTCTGCGACAGCCCGATGACTGCCGCAGCCGGATGACCCCTACGATTTGGGGCGTCCTGAGCAGACGCATTCGCCATCTCTATTCCAACGTGTGGACCCCGCCCCAGCCAAAGAAGGAAGAACCCATTCCATATAGATCAAATCACTCCTTCATCGCTTGTGAAATCATTTACGGAGAACATATTTCGCTTCTACCCTGTCAATCAAGTAATAAAAAAGCAGGGTTGCAATAAATGAAGCAAGCATCATATTCAAGTAGAAATCAATTGACTCTGGATAGTTTTGACACATTTCAGCCATCTTCAAATCAGCCGACTCCGAAACGCACTGTCTAAGCTGCTTGTAACTACTTGAAGCCTTGCTCTGGAAGTGAACCACCAAGACTACAGACAGCACTTTGGCGAGCATCGTAACCCGCCCCAAGGTTTTTGGCGTCATATCACCCACCCTTCTCAAATGAATTTACCATCACCACCTTTCCAGCCCTGCCTCCCGCAGTCAACTAAGAAGCTGGCTGCCTCCGAGTGCATCAATACGCCAGGATCCTACGAAAATCCGGCCGTTCCGGCGCTAGCAATGCACACCGCGCCAAGCGTCGCCAGATAGGTCCAGCCACCTGCAACACCTGGACCACAGTAGCTTCAGTAAGACACTTGAAAATTCGGATCGTGATCTGCATGTCAGCCCAGAGGGCTACTGCTGCCATCAGCGCAATGAAAACAAGCGATGTCGTTCTTGCGGTTGGAGCTAGGCTGCCCTCAAACGCGCTTCTCACAGCTTTCCAAGCCCGGAGTGGAAGTATGCCGATCGAAGCAAGGCCAACGAAGCCAACCAGGTAAATCAACGCAGTGAAAAACCATTCGCTCATGGATCGCCCCTAAACTGGCATGCCGGATTTCCAGGGAACCAGGCTCCTCCTTCCACATACGGGGCTAAGGCTGCGCGCGCAGTGCATTCGAAGACATCATGCGCAACCGAACAGCCTATGGAGGCTGATCCATGGCTTTATCTCCAGCATACAGGCTGAACTCCAAACCCAAGCCAAGCGAACTCACTCGATCCAGCAACGGCTCCGGGAGGTGGAAATGAGACATGTCGTTACTGACGATAGTGACTGACAGCGTCATTTCTCCGCCAGATTCTACTATATGTACCAATCTGGGTTTTAAGCGCTCCAGGGCAGCGCATCAATTCTCTACCACATGGTCAAGCACCCAAGACCTGAGTTTATTTCGTCGACTGACAGGGTTTGACGATCCTCCACTATTACTCAGCATCCTTCTAGCAACCTAGCAAATAGTCTCGTGCAATGCCCCTGGTACGTCACGCTCCCGGTTATGCATAGGGCCGACAACATCATGTTTCCCGAGACGCCTCATACGACGAGACCGACATCCATCGTCGGCCAGGCAATCAGACAATTGGCAAACCGAACGCCATAATCCCCCCATGTCCATCGAACTCCGCCACCTGCGCTACTTCCTGGCCGTCGCCGAGACGCTGCACTTCGGCCGCGCGGCCGAGCGGCTGGGGATGTCGCAGCCGCCGCTCAGCCAACAGATCCGCCAGCTGGAAACACTGCTCGGCGCGCGGTTGTTCCTGCGCGCGAACCGCCGGGTGGAACTGACCGACGCCGGTCGCGTGCTGCAGGAGCAGGCGCGTGAGGTGCTGGCGCGGGTGGATACCGCGATCGATCTGACCCAGCGCGCGCAGCGCGGGGAAACCGGTGAGCTGCGCATCGGGCTGACCCGGGCCACACCGCTGTCCACGCAGATTCCGCGCGCGATCTTCGCCTACCGCCAGCAATTCCCGCAGGTGCAGTTGAAACTGCGCGAGATGAATACCCTGCAGCAGATCGATGCGCTGATGGCCGGCGAGCTGGATGTCGGGTTGATCCGCAAACGTGCCCTGCCCGCGCCGCTGATGTCACGCAAGCTGTTCAGTGATCCACTTGCGCTGGTAGTGCACGATCAGCATCCGCTGGTGCGTGGGTTGCCGGCCGATGCGGCGGTGGCGCTGCGGCTGTTCGCGCATGAGCCGTTCGTCGGTTTCCTGCGCGAGGTGGGTGCGGGCATCCACGATCATGTCATCGCGCTGTGCCGCAGCGCGGGGTTCACCCCACGCATCGTGCAGGAGGCAGGGGAAGCCTCGACACTCATCAGCCTGGCGGCCTCGGGGCTGGGGGTAACGGTACTGCCTGCCTCGTGCTGCCATATCCAGGTGGACGGCGCGCGCTTCGTCGCACTCAGTGATCGCGCGGCCAGTTCCGAAGTGCACGTCGCCTGCCGACGCGGTGCGGCGTCGCCGCTGATCGGTCACTTCACCCGGCTGCTGCAGGGTGTCAGCGGCTGAGCGCGAGCGTCGCGGCACCCGGTTGCACGCGCTGGCCCAGGCGCCAGGCAATCGCGCCACCGGCCACGGTCAGTACGCCGACGAAGCCGCACACGCCCAGCCAGTCCCAGCGGGTGTAGAACACGCCGCCGAGCACGCCGGCCACGCTGGAGCCCAGGTAGTAGGCGAACAAGTACAGCGCGGACGCTTCGGCGCGCATCGCACCGGCGCGGCTGCCGACCCAGCTGCTGGCCACCGAGTGGCCGCCGAAGAAGCCGAACGTCACCAGCGCGATGCCGGCCGCCATGCAGCCCAGCCACGGCATCGCCAGCAGCACGATGCCCAGCGCGATCAATCCGTAGCAGATCGCCAGCACGCGGCTGCGGCCATGGCGGTTGGCCTGCTGCCCCATCCAGGCCGAGCTGAAGGTGCCGACCAGATACACGCTGAAGATCAAACCGACCACGGTCTGGCTGAGGCCATACGGGGGTGCCAGCAGGTGGAAACCGAGGTAGTTGTAGAGGGTGACGAACACGCCCATCAACACGAAGGCGGTGGCGAACAACCACGGCAGACCGGGATCGCCGAACAGACTGCGCCAGCGCGCGGGCAGTTCGCGCAGGCCGCCACGGCGGCTCTGGAAGTGGCGCGATGGCGGCAGCTGGATCCATAGCAGCACGGTACTGAGCAGCGCGATCAGCGACACCACGCCGATGCCCCAGCGCCAGCCCCAATGGTCGGCCACGATACCCGCGATGAGACGACCGCTCATGCCGCCGATCGCGTTGCCGCCGATGTACAGGCCCATCGCCAAGCCCAGCGCGCGGCTGTCCATTTCCTCGGCCAGGTAGGTCATGCCCACCGCCGGTACGCCACTGAGCGCGATGCCGAGCAGCGTGCGCAGCACCAGCAACGTGGTCCAGTCATCCACCATCGCGGTGGCGACAGACAATACGCTCGACGCCAGCAACGCCGCGACCATCACGCTGCGGCGGCCGATGCGGTCGGAGATCAATCCTGCGATCAGCATCGAGACCGCCAGCAGACCGGTGCTCAGCGACAGGGTCAGCGCGCTGTTGGCCGCGGAGACGCCGAAGTGGCGACTGAATTCGGGCAGCAGCGGCTGCACCGTGTAGAGCAGCCCGAAGGTGGAGAAGCCGGCCAGGAACAGCGCGGCCGCCGTGCGCCGGAAGGCCGGGGTGCCCTGCTGGATCTGATCGCCGGCCGCCGCTGCGCTGGTGGTGGCCGGGGGGCTGCGGTCGGGGACCGCTGCGGTGTCGCCATTCATGCCGGTAAGGCCCGCGTACGTGGGCCGGAGCGAGGAGTCAGCGCTCAGGATAGGCAGCACCGGCAGGTCGATCCATAACCTGATAGGTCTGAATCGAGACGTTGCAGATATCGATTCAGTTCGCGACCCGGATTACAGCGTCTGCCAGGTCAAGCCTTCGCCGCGCCGGTAGTAAACATGCGAGGCCTTGCCGTACAGCGCGCTGGCCTGGACCAGGCCGAAGAAGCGGCCGTCGGCACTGTTGCCGCGGTGGTCGCCGAGCATCAGCACCTGCCCGGCGGGTACGGTCAGGCCGGTGATGTCCGGGCCACCGCCCTGGCCCAGATCCAGCTGCGCCAGATGCTGGCCGAAGTCCTCGATCTCACCCACCCCGGCCTGGGCCAGCGGACGGCCGTTGATGCTCAGGTGACCGTCGTGCAGCTCGACCCGATCCCCGCCGACCGCCGCAATGCGCTTGATCAGCCGGGTGCCGTCCTGCGGGGAATCAAACACCGCCACGTCACCGCGCTGCGGCTGGCCGGTGTGCAGCAGCTCCACCGAGGTGAACGGCAGGCGCACGCCGTAGGCGCGCATGTCCACCACCACCCGGTCGCCCGGCATCAGCGTGTGCTGCATCGAGCCGCTGGGCACCTGGTAGTGGTTGGCCAGGGTGTCGCGCGCCGCGGCGAGCAGGCCGAGCATGACCAGCAGCGGCAGCGCTTCTTTCTTGAGCCAGCGCAGCAGGCGGTGGTCGGTGGGGGCAGCGGCGGCGGGGGTGTCCATACGGGCGCTCCAGGAAGTGTGTGGCTGTGACCGAATGGACGGCGGGCAAGTTCCCTGCCCCGCGCTGAAAAAGCTACGCACTGTTTACGCAGGGGCCGCCCGGTCGGCATCGCGGTTTTACGGGGCGCGGCCGCATCGTGGCGACACCGCGCCGAAGGGCGCTCCGAAGAGACGCTCCATGACCATCCTGCTGATCCGGCACACACCGTCGAACGCCGTGCCGGACGCGTCGCCGCTGCCTGCGCGGGTTGCCGGGCACCGCCTGGCCTGCCGCGACTGCGACTCCCTGCCGGCGCTGGTGCGCTGTCTGCAGCGTGCCCAGCGCAGCCGCCCGGCGCTGGTCCTGATCGCCACCGCAGCGGTCGATGCACCGCAGTGGGCTCGTTATGGCCAGGCGCTGCGCACCGCGCTGGAGGACCTGCCGGCGCCGTACATCGAGATGGCCAGCAACGACGACGACGCGCTGGACGAGCACCTGCATCCGCAGCACGCCCCGGCCGCGCGGGTGGTGTGCAGCAGCGGCCGCCAGGACGCGTGCCGCCTGTCGCTGGCGATCGCCGCCCATCGCCTGCAGGCCGTGGAGGGCTGAGCCATGTCGATCTTCATCATCCGCGGGCCGGAAGCGGCCGGGCAGCTGATCCGTACCGCGCAGCCGCTGCCGGCGCTGGTCCTGAAATCCCTGGTGCACCGCGCGATCGATGCGGGCACCACGGTGGCGATCCGCGCGTGCGGCTCGGAGCAGGAGTTGCTGGACGCCCTGCGCGTGGCCGATCACAGCCGTGGCGAAGTCACCCTGCTCGATCCCGGTGCATGCGTGGACAGCGCGCGCCTGCAGCGCCTGCTGCCGCATCTGCACAACGCCTACGTGGAAGTGCACGACGACGATGCGCGCGCACCGGAGGCGTGCCTGCCAGCGGATGTGGGCCAGCGCATCGGCGTGGCGCGCGGCTACTGCGCGCAGAGTTACATGCACGCGCTGGAGATCGCGCTGGATCACCTGGGGTGCAGTGAGATCGCCGAAGGCGTGCACGTGGGGACGTGATGCGCGGGGTCGGTGGGGCGGGCGCTGGGCCCCTATGCCCTTGGAGGCGAAATAAAGGGGGAGGGGGCGGCCGCAGGCCGACGCCGGAGGACATTCGCCGGAAAGGGTATAGGGGCCCAGTGCCCGCCCCACCGACCCGGCCCAGCGGAGCAGCAACCCAAAAAAAACGGCAGGGTTTTCCCCTGCCGTTTTCGTTTCAGCGTGTACCGGTGGCAAGCGTACCGACCAACGGTCGGTACCTACCGGGATGCCGCGATTACTTCAGGCCACGATTGACCAGCAGCGGCTCCACCGACGGATCCTTGCCGCGGAACTCGCGGTACAGATCCGCCAGCTCCACGCTGTTGCCGCGCGAGAGGATCTTGTCGCGGAACACCTGGCCGTTCTCCGGGGTCAGGCCGCCGTTCTCCTTGAACCACTCGAAGGCGTCATGGTCGAGCACTTCGGCCCAGAAGTAGGCGTAGTAGCCGGACGAATAACCGCCGCCCCAGATGTGGTCGAAGTAGCTGGTGCGGTAGCGCGGCGGCACCTGCGGCAGGTCGACCTTGAACTTCTTCAACGCGGCCGCTTCAAACGGCGCCACGTCCTGCAGCTTGGCGTCGGCCGGCTGGGTGTGCCAGGCCAGGTCGAGCAGGGCCGCCGAGAGGTACTCGGTGGTCGCATAGCCCTGGTTGAAGGTGCGGGCCTTGAGGATCTTGTCGACCAGCGCCTGCGGCATCGGCTCGCCGGTCTTGTAGTTCTTGGCGTAGTTGGCGAAGACCTTCGGGTCCAGCGCCCAATGCTCGTTGAACTGCGAGGGGAACTCGACGAAGTCGCGCGAGGTGCTGGTACCGGCGATGGACGGGTACTTCACCTTCGAGAACATGCCGTGCAGCGCGTGCCCGAACTCATGGAACATCGTGGTCACGTCATCGAAGCTCAGCAGCGCGGGCTGGCCGGCGGCGGGCTTGGTGAAGTTGCACACGTTGTAGACCACCGGCTTGGCACCGGTCAGGCCGTCCTGTTCGACGAACACGTCCATCCAGGCGCCGCCGGACTTGCTGTCACGCTTGAAGTAGTCGGTGTAGAACAGGGCCAGCGAGGTGCCGTCCTTGTCGAACACTTCATAGACCTTCATGTCCGGATGGTAGGTGGGGATATCGGTACGCGGCTTGAAGGTGATGCCGTACAGCTGCGTGGCGGCGTAGAAGACGCCGTTCTGCAGCACGTTGTCCATCTCGAAGTACGGCTTGATCTGCGATTCGTCCAGGTCGTACTGCGCCTTGCGCACCTGTTCGGCGTAGAAGTCCCAATCGGAGGCAGCAAGCTTGAAACCGCCCTTCTGTGCGTCGATCACCTTCTGCATTTCGCTGATCTCGCCACGCGCCTTGGCGGTCGCGGCCGGCACGGTGTCGGTCAGCAGCTTGAGCGCGGCGGCCGGGGTCTTGGCCATCTGGTCGGCCAGGCTGTAGGCGGCGTAGTTCTCGAAGCCGAGCAGTTTGGCCTTCTGCGCGCGCAGCTGGGCCAGGCGCTGGATGGTCTCGCGCGTGTCGTTGGCGTCGCCCTTTTCAGCACGGGTTTCCGACGCCTTGAGCACGGCGGCGCGCTGCTCGCGGTCGCTCAGCGAGCCGAGCACCGGCTGCTGGGTGGTGTTCTGCAGCGGCAGCAGGTACTTGCCATCGAGGTTGCGGGCCTTGGCATCGGCGGCGGCGGTGTTGATCGCATCCTCGTCCAGGCCGGCCAGCTTGGCCTTGTCATCGATCACCACGGCACCGGCGGCGGTCGCAGCCACCAGACGGGTGTGGAACTGCGTGGCCAGCGTGGTTTCTTCCACGTTGAGCTTGCGCAGCGAGGCCTTGTCGGCATCGTTCAACTGCGCGCCGGCGCGCACGAACTCCTGGTAGTCACGCTCGACCAGGCGCTTCTGCACCGGGTCCAGGCCCAGCGCATCGCGCTGGTCGTAGATGGTCTTGATGCGGGCGAACAGCTTCGGGTCGAGGTTGATCTCGTCCTGGTGCTCGGCCAGCTTCGGGGCGACTTCTTCCTGCACCTTCTGGCGTGCATCGTTGGTGTCGGCCTGGACCAGGCCGAAGAAGATGCGCGACACGCGGGTCAGGGTCTCGCCGCTGCGCTCCAGCGCTTCGATGGTGTTGTCGAAGGTGGCCGGCTCGGGGTTGTCGGCGATTTTGCGGACTTCGGCCAGGTGCTGCTTCATGCCTTCGTTGAAAGCCGGCAGGTAGTCGCTGTCCTTGATCCTGTCGAACGGCGGCGCCTGGAACGGCAGCGTGCTGGCGCTCAACAGCGGGTTGGCGGACGCATCGGCCGGCTGCTGGGTCGGGGCGGGCTGGGTATCGGTCACGGGGGTGGACTCCTTGCCGGAACAGGCCGCCAGCGCCAGGCTGATGGCAGCGGCCAAAACTACGGTACGCGACATGAAACGGGCTCCTTGGATGAGGGCGCGGGACGGAAAATCCCACAGCCGGTCACCCTACTCCCAAAGCCCGCAGGCGGCATGTGCCGGTCGTGGCGCGTGGCTGTGCGGGCCGTGGGGGCTACCCCGTCCGGCCCGCCCGGCGGCGTTCAGACGGTGCCGCGGGTCTTGCCCTGCCAGGGGCGGTAGTACTCGCGGATCGCAGCCATGTCGGCCACGTCGTTGCCGGTGGGATGGAACAACGGGCCGATGCCGATGGTCTTCTCGGGGTAGTGGAAGTACGCGGCCAGCACCGGCACGTCGGCCATGCGCGCGATCTTGAGGAAGCCGGCCTTCCAGTGCTGCACCGCTTTGCGCGTGCCTTCCGGGGTGATCGCGTACCACAGGCGGTCCGAGCCCCGGATCAGGCTGACCGCCTGTTCCACGGTGCCCTGCGGCGAGCTGCGGTCCAGCGGGATGACGCCCAGCTTGCGCAGCAGCGGCCCCAGCGGCCACCAGAACAGCGAGGCTTTGCCCAGCACCTTGACCTGCATGCCCAGTGCGATCTTCGCCGCCATGCCCCAGAAGCCGTCCCAGTTGGACGAATGCGGGGCGATGATGAAGACCAGCTTGGGTACGTCCGGCAGGGTGCCGGTCACTTTCCAGCCGCCCAGGCGCAGCGTGCAGCGGGCCAGCCAGCGGAGGAAGCGGTTCGGTTTGACCTGCGGCATGTTCGGCGGAACCACCGGCAACAGCGGACTTCGGTTGTTCAAGCAATCACTCCCAATTGCGTGTGGTGCGCCCGCGCTTGATCTGCGCGCGCCCCTTTTTGGCGTCCAGACGACGCAGTTTCGACCCGTAGGTCGGCTTGGTGGCCACGCGCGCCTTGGGCACGCTCAGCCCCGCCTGGATGAAGGCGGCCAGTCGATCGCGCGCGTCCTCGCGGTTACGGTCCTGGGTACGGAAACGCTGTGCATCGATGACCAGCACGCCTTCGCCGGTCATGCGCCGGTCGCGGCGGGCCAGCAGGCGCGCGCGCAACGGCTCGGGCAACGAAGGCGAGCCGGCCACGTCGAAGCGCAGTTCGACGGCGGTGGAGACCTTGTTGACGTTCTGGCCACCGGCACCGCTGGCGCGCACGAAGCGCTCGACGAGTTCCGTCTCCGGAATCGTCAGGTGCGCGCTGATGGTGACTGGCCCGTTGCCCATGGGCGGCATTGTAAGGGGAGGACCCGTCGGCCGGGTGACTGCAACGTGCGCGGATGTCGCCGATAACGTCCTCAATTACGGCCTGATGACGCCATCGCAGGTATTCTCCGGAGTCCACGCAACGCAGGATGCTCCGCCATGTCACTGATCCGCCCGCTGGCCCGCCGCGGCCTGACCCGCTTCACCCTGGCCCTCGCGCTGGGCCTGGCCGCGATCGCGCCGGCCCTGGCCGCGCCGCCGTCGGATGCCGACATCAACCGCCTGCTGGCCGCCTCGCGCGCGCAGAGCATGCTCGATACGATGCTGCCGCAGATCGAGGCGATGCAGCGCCAGCAGTTCCAGCAGGTGGCCCAGCAGCGTCAGCTGGATGCGACACAGCAGGCCCAGCTGCAGCGGATCGAGCAGCGGACCAGCCAGACGGTGCGCCAGGCGTTGTCGTGGAAGGAACTGCGGCCGATGTACGTGGATCTGTACAAGCAGACCTTCAGCAAGGAAGACGTGCTGGCGATGGCCGAGTTCTATGAGAGCTCGGCCGGGCAGAGCCTGTTGGACAAGACCCCGGCGCTGATGCAGAACGTGATGGTGGCGATCCAGGCCAAGATGCAGCCGCTGTTCGTGGATCTGCAGAAGGACCTGGAAGCGATCGTCAATGAGCCGGCGCCGGCAAAAAAATAACCGGTAGAGCCGACCGTTGGTCGGCTGTCGTGAAGTAGAGCCGACCGTTGGTCGGCTGTCGTGAAGTAGAGCCGACCGTGGGTCGGCTATCGCACGTCCCAGCCAAACAGATCCATCGCCTTGCGGAACTCCCCGTCCACCGGCGCGCTGATGTCCATCGGCGTGCCGTCCGGATGCGGGAAGCGCAGGCGCTCGGCGTGCAGGAGCATGCGGTGGATGCCCTGCATGCGGAAGCTGCGGTTGTGGCGACCGTCGCCGTGGCTGGTGTCGCCGATCAGGTGATGCGAGAGGTGCTTGAGGTGGCGGCGGATCTGACGGAACCGGCCGGTCTGCGGCTGGCAGCGCAGCAGGGCGTAACGTGAGGTCTCGAACCCGCCCATCGGAATGGCGATCTCGCCCACGGCCACGCGCTGGAAGTGGGTGATCGCCTGCTTCTTGACCGGCTTGCCGGGGCCGCCATCCAGGTCATGGTCGACGGTGAAGGCCTCGTCGGCCGGCCAGCCACGGCAGATCGCCAGATAATCCTTGGTGACGTCGCCACCCATCAGCGATTTGCCGAGCACGCTGGCGCTTTCGCGATCAAAGGCGAGCAGCAGGCAGCCGCTGGTGGCGCGGTCCAGGCGGTGGACGAGGAAGATCGGCTTGCCGAGCTGTTCGCGCAGGCGGTCGGCGAGGAAGTCGTCTTCGCCGCGGGCGAGCTTGCTGTCGTGGACCATCAGCCCGGCGGGCTTGTTGACCACGGCAAGCTGGTCGTCCAGGTGCAGCAGTTGCAGGGGCGGAAGCGCAACAGGCGCCTCGGCGATGGCCTCGGCCTGCAGCTCGATCGCGCTCATCGGCGCCACCAGGCACTGGCCAGCGAGAACACGCCCGCCGCGCCGGTCACCCAGCTCCACACCGGGGCATCGCCGAAGTACCAGCCGCCCGGCTGCAGGCCATACAGCACCGCAGCGACGATCATCAGGCCGACACCGGCGATTGCGGCCACCGCGCGCTTCTGCAGCTTCTGCACGCTGACGTTCAACGCCGCCAGATCGCGCGAGCGCATCGACAGTTCGTGGTCGCCTTCCACCTGCTGGCGCAGCCAGGCATGGACCAGGCGCGGCATGTCCGGGGTATGCGTCATGATTTCAGGCAGGCGCTTGCGCACTTCCTTGAGCACGCGGCGCGGGCTGTAGCGCTCGCGCAGGATGCGTTCGAGCACCGGCCGTGCGACCGCCCAGATATCCAGTTCCGGATCGAGCTGACGGCCGACGCCTTCGATGTTGAGCAGGGTCTTCTGCAGCAGGATCAGCTGCGGCTGCAACGTGAGCTCGTAACGCTGGGCCACCCGGAACAGCTTGATCAGCACCTCGGCCAGCGAGATCTGCGACAGCGGGCGGGTGAAATAGGGTTCGCACACCGAGCGCGCGGCCGCTTCCAGCTCATCGATGCGCACGTTGTTGGGCATCCAGCCGGCTTCGACATGCAGCGCGGCCATGCGCCGGTAATCCTTGTTGAAGATGGCCATGAAGTTCTCGGCCAGGTAGTACTGATCTTCTTCGGAGAGCTGGCCCATGATGCCGAAATCCAGCGCGATGAAGCGCGGGTTGTCCCGGCGCGCCGGATCGGTGTCGACCCAGATGTTGCCGGCGTGCGCATCGGCGTGGAAGAAATTGTCGCGGAACACCTGGGTGTAGAACACCCGCACGCCCTTGGCGGCCAGGGCCTTGCGATCGATGCCGGCCTTGTCCAGCGCGACGATGTCATCGGACGGGATGCCCCACACGCGCTCCAGGGTCAGCGCGCGTTCGGCGGTGTGGCTCCAGATCACCTCGGGCACGTACAGATCGTCCGAGTCGATCCAGTTGCGGCGCAGCACGCTGGCATTGGCGCCTTCGCGCTGCAGATCCAGCTCGGCGGCCAGGGTGTTTTCGACTTCGGCGACCACTTCGCGCGGGCGGATCTTGTCGGCGCGCGGGTGCGCGCGTTCGATCAGCGCGGCGGCCGATTTCAGCAGCGCGATGTCCGCGTCGATCTGCTTTTCGATGTCCGGGCGCAGCACCTTGACCACCACCTGGCGTCCATCGGCCAGCGTGGCCGCGTGCACCTGCGCGATCGAGGCCGAAGCCAGCGGCTGCAGATCGAAGCTGGCGAACGCTTCGCTGACCGGGCGGCCGAGCGCACGTTCGACGATCGCCTGCGCGGTGGCGCCATCGAACGGCTTGACCCGGTCCTGCAGCAGGGTGAGCTCGTTGGCGACATCGGCCGGGATCAGGTCGCGGCGGGTGGAGAGGATCTGGCCGAACTTGACGAAGATCGGGCCGAGGTCCTGCAGCGCCAGGCGCAGGCGCGCGCCGCGCGACTGTGCGGCGATGTCGGCCGAGGCGCGTGGCACGAACGGTTTTGCCAGGCGCAGCCAGCGTTCGGCCGGGGTGCCCTGGAGCAGATCGTCGAGGCGGTAGCGCAGGATGATGCGGCCGATGCGGCTGGCCCGGAAGATCGCCTTCATGCGCCCACCTGCCGCAGGCGCTGGACGCGCACGGCCATGCGTTCAACGTCGTCGCGCATCACGTCCACATCGTCGTGGAAGGCATCCAGTTCTGCTCGGGGTACCACGTCGCGCGACTCCTCGGTGACAAATTCAGCGGCGCTGTGCGCCAGGTCGGACGCGCCGCGGCGCGCGTGCTGCAGTGCCGAGCGCAGGGTGTTGGCGATCTGCACGCCCATCACCTCGCCGAACACGCGCACGAACGGCTGCTGCCAGTCCGGATCGAAACGGGTCGCCAGCTGCTGCAGGCGGCGGGCCAGTTCGGCATCACCGGAGACCTTGACCCGCCCGGCCGGCGCATCACCGCCACGGCGGGCGTTGGCCAGGAACGGCAGCTGGGCCAGCACCCCGCCCAGCGTGCTGCGCACGGCCAGGTCCGGCTCCTGCTGCGGATCGACCGGGCCGACCGTGAGCCGCTCACCGTCCACCCCGATCCGCATCGCCAGCGCGGGCGATTCCAGGGTCAGGGCGATGTGGCGGCCATCCAGCGCGGCCAGCGCGCTGCGGGTGTCCGGGTCCAGCGCCAGTGCGCGGTTGAGCGTGAGCTGCAGCGCATTGCCAGCCAGCGGCTTGAGGGAAGAGAGCAGGGAACGGGCCATCACCGCATTCTACCGCGCGCCCTTGAACGGCGGGCGTCCGCTGGCATCACGCCTGGCCATGCGCCAGGTGCCCACCACATCGACACCGGACACGCGTTTTCGCGGGAGCCGACTCGGTTCATGCTATGGCTCCCCAACACAGCGACAGGAGCGGCAACAGGCATGGGCAAGACCCGGGTAGGCATCATCTTCGGCGGCCGGTCGGCCGAGCACGAGGTTTCGCTGCAATCGGCGAAGAACATTCTCGATGCGCTGGACAGGGACCGGTTCGAGGTCAGCCTGATCGGGATCGACAAGCAGGGCCAGTGGCACGTGAGCGACCCGCGCGACTTCCTGCTCAACGCCAGCGACCCGGCACGGATCGCGCTGCACCGCTCGGGCAATGCGGTGGCGGTGCGGCCCGGCCTGGAGCGGCAGCAGCTGGTCCCGACCGATCCGGCCACCGCGCTGGAGCAGATCGACGTGGTGTTCCCGATCGTGCACGGCACGCTGGGCGAGGATGGCTCGCTGCAGGGCCTGCTGCGCATGGCCAACCTGCCCTTCGTCGGCTCCGGCGTGCTGGGCTCGGCAGTGGCGATGGACAAGGACGTGGCCAAGCGCCTGCTGCGCGATGCCGGGCTGGCGGTGGCGCCGTTCGCCTGCTTCAACCGGGTCAGCGCGGCCGGGGCCGATTACGCCACGCTGGTCGCCGAGCTGGGCACACCGCTGTTCGTGAAGCCGGCCAATCAGGGCTCCTCGGTGGGCGTGAGCAAGGTCCGCAGCGAGGCGGAGTTCCACACCGCACTCGCGCTGGCGCTGTCGTTCGATCACAAGGCGCTGGTGGAATCAGCGATCACCGGCCGCGAGATCGAGTGCGCCGTGCTGGGCAATGAACACCCCGAGGCCAGTGTCTGCGGCGAGGTGGTCGTGCACGATGATTTCTATTCCTACGACACCAAGTACATCAGCGAAAGCGGTGCGGACATCGTGGTGCCGGCGGCCATCACCGATGCCGAGCAGTCCCGTATCCGGGAGATCGCGGTGCGGGCCTACCAGGCGCTGGACTGTGCGGGCCTGGCCCGGGTGGATGTATTCCTGACCCCGGCTGGGGAAGTGGTGATCAATGAGATCAACACGCTGCCCGGCTTCACCCGCATCAGCATGTACCCGAAGTTGTGGGCCGCCAGCGGGCTGGATTACACCGCATTGATCACGCGGCTGCTGGAACTGGCGATGGCCCGGCATGCCCACGAGCGCGATCTGCGCAGCTCCATCGCAACGACGGCCTGATCATCGTCGCCGATGTCAGGCCGTCGTGGTTTCCGCAGCGCGTCCCACGCCGGAGAGAGGTGGCGTGGGACGCGCCAGACACTAGGTCCGCTTGCGGAACATCGACACCACCGCCAGGATCAGGAAGACGACGAACAGGATCCAGGCGACGTTGCTGGCAGCGCCGGCAATGCCCGAGAAACCAAGTACCGCCGCGATGATGGCGATGACAAAAAAGATGACGGCGTAATGCAGCATGTCGACCCTCGCGTTGATGCGTGCCGGAGTTGGCGTGGGTCCATGTTCACCAACCCGCGGTGTTCAGGGAGTGATGGATTCCTGTGCGTTCGATGAAGATGCCAGCCGCAGCAGCCCTTCTTCGATGCTGACCCGGGGCACATAGCCGAAGTCCCGGCGCGCCGGTTCCATGCTGTACCAGTGCGGCGTGCACAGCTGCTCGGCCAGGAAGCGGGTCATCGGCGGTTCGCCGCGCAGGCGCAGCAGCGGCCACAACCGCTCGCAGACCGCACCGATCCGGTAGGCGGTCCTGAAGCTGATCGACCGGGTCACCGGCGGGGCGTCCACGGCGGCCAGCAGCTTGTTGAGCAGCTCGCGCATCGGCAGCGGCTCGCCGTTGGAGATGAAGTACGCCTTGCCGGCGCAGGCCGCGCCCGGGGCCAGGTGCTCCAGGGCGAGGAAGTGGGCCAGTGCGGCGTTGTCGATGTAGGTGGTATCGACCTTGTTCTGCCCATCGCCGACGAAGCGCAGGCGGCCGGCACGGGCGCGCTCGGCCAGGCGCGGCACCAGCTGCTGGTCGCCCGGGCCCCAGATCAGCCGGGGCCGCAACGCCACGGTAGCCAGCTGCGCATCGTTGGCGGCCAGCACGCGTTGCTCGGCGATGGCCTTGGTGGCCGCATACGGCGCCTGGAAGTTCTCGCCATAGGGCACCTCATCGGCGCCCAGGCCCTCGACCGGATGGGTGGCGCGATGGGTCACGCTGGGCGTGGAGGTGTAGACCAGCTTGCCCACGCCGTGCGCGCGGCAGGCCGCGATGACGTTGTCGGTGCCGACCACGTTGGCCTGGTGGTAGCTGTCATAGCTGCCCCAGGCACCGGCCTTGGCGCCATTGTGGAAGACCGCATCGACCCCGGCCACCGCGTGCATCACCGCCTGCGCATCGGCCAGGTCGCCGCGGATCTGGCCCACGCCCATCGCCTGCAGCGCAGGGTAATGGCCGCGGTTGAACGCCAGCACCTGGTGGCCGCGCGCGACCAACCCCTTGCACAGGGCCTGGCCAAGGAAGCCGCCGCCACCGGTAACGAGGATCTTCATGCGTGCTGCTCCAGTTGCGCGGTGGCCCAGACCGCGAGCTTCTCGCGGCCGATCTTGGCGTTATGGCGGATGTCGACCGGGAAGGCCGGGTGCAGCAGGAAATGGGCGATGCGCGCGGTGTGTGCGTGTGCCGCCACTTCCCGGCGCAGGCGCTCGACCAGGGCGGGCGAATCGACGGTGCCGGGCTGCAGTTCGTAGCACAGCACCGGCCGCTGGCGGCCCGGCGGGCCGACGCCGACCAGCGCGGTGCGGGCGATGCCGTCCAGTGCGTTGAACACCGGCTCGACCTGTTCGGTGTACAGCGGGCCGTGCGCGGTTTCCACGCGCTGGGTCTTGCGCCCGCAGAACCACAGCCGGCCCTGCGCATCGAAATAGCCGACGTCGCCCATCCGGTGTACGACGCGCGTGCTGCCGTCGGCGAGGGTCTCGGTGATCTTCGCCGCCGCGGTGGCCTGCGGGCGGTTGAAGTAGCTGTCGGTGGCAGTCGGACCGGCCACGGTGATCTCGCCGACCTCGCCGGCGGCCAGCTCGCGGGCCTGCGACCAGCCCGGCAGCGGCGCGTCATCGATGGCGATGATGCGCACCTGGTTCGGCGCGACCACGCGGCCGACGCAGGTACCGGCGCCGGCCTCGGTGGCCTGGCGGGTGTTCTCCAGCTCGCGACCTTCGATCACCGCCACCGGCAGGCACTCGGTGGCGCCGTAGGGGGTCCAGAACTGGGCGTCGTCGGGCAGCAGGCGTCGGATCCGCGCGACCACGTCCGGCGGCACCGGTGCGCCGGCCGAGGTGACCCGGCGCACGCTCGGCAGCGGCTGGCCGTGATCGGCCAGGACCCGCATCAGCGCCGGCGAGCCGAACAGCTGGGTGACACCGAAGCGGTTGATCGCGTCATGCAGCTTGCGCGGATCGGCCTGGGCCGGCCGGGTCGGGTCCATGTCCGGGATCACCGAGGTCAGCCCCAGTGCCGGATCGAACAGCGCGAACGGCGGGAAGGTCGGCAGGTCGACCCCACCCGGCTCCATCCCGAAGGCGGCGCGCAGCAGTTCGACCTGGCCCACGAAATGACGGTGGCGGTAGACCACGCCCTTGGGCACGCCGGTGGAGCCGCTGGTGAACAGGATCGCCGCGACGTCCTCGCCATCGGTTGGGGCCAGCGCAGGCGCCACCGTGGCGCCCTGGGCTTCCAGCCGGGCCAGGGTGGTGCCACCCCAGCCCCAGCGGCGGCCAACGGTCACCAGCAGGCGTGCAGAGCGGCACCAGCGCAGCGCAAGGCGCGCCACGTGGGCCAGGCCGATCCCGATGAAGGCCTCCGGCTGGGCCTCGTCCAGGCATTGTTTCAGCGCGCGCTTGTCGATGCCCGGGTCGACCAGCACCGGCACCGCGCCGTTCTTGAACAGCGCGAACATCAGCAGGAAGAACTCCGGCGAGGGCCGCACCATCACCACCGCGCGCACGCCGCGGCCGATGCCGTGCGCGGCCAGACCGGCCGCCATCGCGTCGCTGCGGGCGTTGAGGGTGCGGTAATCCAGGGTGACGTCGTAGCGCGCCATGCCGCCGGGCCCGGGCGTGCCGGGGCAGCGGATGGCGATCTGGTCGGGGCGTTCACGGGCCAGCTCGGGCAGGCGCGCGGCGATATTGATGGCGCTGTTCATCCGTTCATTGTCGCCGCTGCAGAAAAATCTTGCGCGCCGGCCGTTGGCGTGGAAAATTCGCGCCCTTCCCTCCTGCTTCGCTGCCGCCCAAGGCCGGTGCCCCATGCCCCATCCCTGCCTCACCTGCGGCGCCTGCTGCACCCAGTACCGTGTGGCCTTCCACTGGATGGAATCGGACGAGGTCACCCCGGGGGGCGTCCCGCACGAGCTCACCCAGGTGCTGGACCCGCACCGGCTGTGCATGCGCGGCACCCTGTCCAAGCCGGTCTACTGCGTGGCGCTGGATGCGGAGATCGGGGTGTATTCGCGCTGCAGCATCCACCCCAACCGCCCGAGCGTGTGCCGTGAGGTGGACGCCTCGTGGGAGTACGGCAAGGCCAGCCCGCAGTGCGACAAGGCGCGCATCGCGCACGGCATGCCGGCGCTGACCCTGGCCGACTGGCGCTGGCGGGACGAGGCGGGCAATGATGATGATCATCCCGATGACAACGGCAATTCGCCGGCGCCGCAGGCACCGATCGCGGCGTAGTTGGGGGCGCCGGGGTCAGGGCGCGGGGGCGGAAGCAGCCGACCAACGGTCGGCTCTACCGGGGATGGGGCAGCCGATCAGATCGGATTCGCGTCCAGGAAGGCGCGGATCTTCGGCACCAGGACCTCGTGCTTGTCCTCCAGCACGTAATGCCCGGCATCCTCGAAGGCGTGCACCTGCGCCTGCGGCAGCGCGGCCTGGAAGCCCTTCAGGAAGTGATGGTCGAATACGAAGTCGCGCAGGCCCCAGCCGATGAACGCCGGACGGTCGGCGTAGCTGGGCAGGGTCTGGCCGGAACGCTCCAGCAGCGACCAGGCCTTGTCGGCCGGTGACAGCGGGATGTCCTGCATGAAGCGGATGGTGCTGATGCGGTTGGCGTAGCTGTTGTACGGCGACACGTACGCGCGGCGTACGTCCGCCGGCATCTTCCGTTCCACGCCCAGCCACGAAGCACCGGAGGAGAAGGCGTTGAAGGTGCGGATGAGCCACTCGCCGATCTTCCAGTGGCGACCCAGCGCGATCTGCCACGGCATCTTCTTCGCGGCCGGCATCGGGAAGGCGGCGGTGTTGAGCACCACCAGGCGCTTGACCTGCGCGTGGTGCGACAGCGCCCAGCCGAAGCCGATCATGCCGCCCCAGTCGTGCACGGCCAGGGTCACCGGGCCGGTGATGCCCAGGTGCGCGAGCAGCGCGTCCAGGTCATCCACGCGCGACTGCAGGGTGTAGTCGTAGTGCGCATCATCGGGCTTGTCCGACAGGCCCATGCCGATATGGTCCGGCACGATGCAGCGGTACTTGTCCGACAGGCCGGCCACCAGGGTGCGCCAGTAATAGCTCCACGACGGGTTGCCGTGGACCATCACCACTACCTCGCCATCGCGCGGGCCTTCGTCGAGATAGCTCATCGACAGGCCGGGGCGCACCTGGAAGCGGTGCGGATGGGCGGGGTAACCGGGCAGCTGGGGCATTCAATCGCACCTGTGAAAAGGGCCGGCAGAACCGGCCCTTGATGTTCAATTCCGGCGCGGCAGACACGGCCCCGGAAGCAACGCCGCAGCAGGCTGCGGCCAATGGATTACCAGACCACTTCGGCCATCGAGCAGTTCAGGCCCGAGCCGATGCCGAGCAGCGCGATGCGATCGCCCTTCTTCAGCTTGCCCAGCTGCTTGAGCTTGCTCAGCACGATCGGCACCGAGGCCGGGCCGATGTTGCCGTGCTCGCCGAAGATCGTCATCACCTTCTTCGGGTCGATCCCGAAGTTCTTGATGAAGGCGGCGGTGTGCGGCTGGCTGACCTGGTGGATCACGAACTGGTCCAGTTCCTCCACGGCCCAGCCCAGTGCTTCGCGGGCGGCGACGAAGGTCTTCTGCGCCAGCTTGATGCCTTCGATCAGCAGCATGCGGGTGTCGGTGACCATGCGATCCAGGTTGCCGCGGCACAGCTGGTTCCACTCGGTCGCCGAGCGGGTCACGCCACCGCGGTAACGCGGGGCATCGGGCACCAGCTCGGTGCGCGCCATGACCATCGCCGCGGCACCGCAGCCCAGCGTCAGGGCGGCCATCTCGTTGCGGAAGTCATCGGCGGTCACGCCCGGCAGGGCCATGCGCTCGAGGGTCTTCTCGTACACCAGGTTGGCGGTTTCACCGTCGACGATCAGCGCGTAGTCGATCTCGCCGCGTTCGAGCATGCGGGCGGCGATGTCCATGCCGTTGATGAAGGCCAGGCAGGCATTGGCGACGTCGAAGGTCATGCATTCGTCGCCGACCCCCAGGTTGCCCGAGACGATGCTGGCCGTGGACGGCTCCAGGTAATCGCGGCTGACCGAGGTGTTGACCAGCAGGCCGATCTTGTCGGCGCCGATCCCGGCGTCTTCCAGGGCTTTGCGGGCGGCCAGCGTGGCGGCGTCGGAGGCCAGCATGTCGGCATCCCACAGACGGCGGGCGTGGATGCCCGCGATATCGCCGAGCACGTCGGTACGGATGCCAAGGCGATCCAGCGTCGGCTTCAGCCGTTCGTTGATTTCCTTGGACGTCAGCGTGTGCGGCGCGTCGATGTGCGCCAGGCCGGCGATCGAGACATTCTTGAAGAGCATCAGTTAGCGCCAAGGCTCAGGCGAAGGGGGCGCTATTGTAAGCCGGCACGGGTTTCACCGCACCTTTACGAATTCACGCCCGGGCGTATGGTCCGGGCGTGGGGTGAAGGGTTCAGCGTGGCGGGCATTGGAAGGCCAGGAAACGCTGGCTGCCATCGGCGGGCAGGCCCGAGGCCTGCACGGCATTGGCACCGGCGCTGGGCGCCTCGTTGCGGGCCAGGGTTTCCAGCTCTTCCTGCACGCGCAGCGGGTTGCGGTTGTAGAAGCCCACCTTGCTCTTCACGGTCACCACCACTTCGCCCTTGCTCTGGCAGCCGCTGGGAACCGCACCGGCCGGCAGCACGCGGACCGTCTTGCCGGAGGATTCGATCGGCACCCAGGTGCAGGCGGAAACGCTGAGGATCAGGGCGGACAGAAGCAGAATGCGCATGGGCAAGGCCTGGCTGGAATACGTAAGGGAGTGTGCGGGAAACAACTGAATCGGGGGTGATCAGGTGCCGGGTGGGTCCCCGGCACCTGAGCGGCTGGCGGGCGCGGTGGCCGGCCAGCGTTGGGCGTCACCGGGCCTTTGGTGCCGCGGCAGCCGGCGTGGCCGGAGTGGCCGGGGCGTCGACCACCTTGCCTTCGGCATCGATGACCTGCACCTGGCCAAGCTTGAGCGCACGCACCGGGGCCTCGGTCTGCTTGAGGTCGCCCACCACTACCCAGGTCAGCGCGTTCGGGTCCAGCGTGGCCGCGGCCTGCTGCACCTGGGCCGGGGTCATCGCTTCGATCTCGGCCTTGCGCTGGACCACGTAATCGTCCGGGCGCTGGTAACGCACGATCCCGCTGATGGTGCCCATCACCGCGCTGGCGGTCTCATAGGCGCCGGGCAGGCTCAGGTTCTGGATGTTGCGGATACGCGCCACTTCGGACGGGGTGGCCGGCTTGGCGCCGCTGGCGAACTCGGCGATTTCCTTCTGCATCTCCTGCATGGCCTCGGCGGTCTTGTCGATCTGCACCGGCGCGCGGGCGCCCCACGGGCGCTGGCCCAGGGTGTTGCTGGCGCTGCTGCCGGCCCCGTAGGACCAGTGCTTCTGCTCACGCAGGTTCATGTTCAGGCGCGAGGTGAAGTCGCCGCCGAGCACGCCGTTGGCGATATCGAAGCGGGTCGAACCCGGGTCCCTGGACGAGGGCACCACCTGGCTGGCGAACAGATTGGCCTGCACCGCGCCCGGCTGGTCGATCAGGTACACGCGGGCATGCGCCGGACGGGCCACATCCACCGGCGCCTTGACCTCCGGCGCCGGACCTTCGGCCTTCCAGTTGCCGAGCTGGCGCTCCAGCAGCGGCACGATTTCCTTCAGCGTGGTGTCACCCACCACGATCAGCGTGCCCTGCTCCGGGCGCAGCCAGTCACGGTGGAAGTCGACCAGGTCTTCGCGGGTCATGGACTGGATGTCCACTTCATTGCCACTGCCGGTGAACGGGATCGCATACGGATGGCCCGCGCCGTACAGCAGGGTCGGCATCACCCGCATCGCCACCGCGCTGGGGTTGACCTTCTCCTGCTGGATGCCGGCGATCCAGGTCGCCTTGACCCGGTCGATCTCGGTCTGGTCGAAGCGCGGCTGGCGCAGCATGTCCGCATACAGGGCCAGCGACGGGGCCAGGTTTTCCTTCAATGCGGACAGGTACACGCTGGTGCTGTCCAGCGAGGCGGAGGCATCGAGCTTGGCGCCCAGTGCATCGGCCGCATCGGCGAACGGCAGCGCGCCGAGCTTGCCGGCCCCTTCGGTGAGCAGGCCCATGGTGAAGTTGGCCGTGCCGGACTTGCGGCCCTGGTCGGCGGTGAAGCCACCCGGGAATTCATAGCTGAACTGCACGACCGGGATGTCATGGCGCTCGGCCAGGATCACCTGGGTGCCGTTCTTGAGCGTGGCGCGGCGCAGTTCGGGGAATTTCAGGTCCGGGAAGGTCTTGGTCTGCGGCACGCCGGTGCTGCGGTCGACCTGCTTGGGCAGCGTGGTGAAGCGCGGATCCACGGCGGGCACGGTGAACGGCTTGGGCGTTTCCGACGGCAGTTCGGCCAGGGCAACGCGCGCGCCCGGCTCGACCACGATGGTGTGATCGCCAACGCCCAGCCACTTGGCGCCGACATCGCGCACCTGCGCGGCCGTGGCCCCATCGATGGTGGCCAGCGACTTGCGGAAGCAGCCCGGGTCACCTTCGTACACGGTGCACTCGGCCAGCGCGTCGGCCTTGCCGCCGAAGCCACCGATGCGCTCGATGCCGCGGATGAAGCCGGCGCGGAAGGCGGTCTTGCCGCGGCTCAGCTCGTCGGCGGTCGGACCGTCCTTGGCCAGGCGCTTCACTTCCTCATCGATGATCGCCTCGACCTTGGCCGGGTCCACGCCCTGCTTGACGCTGGCCATGATCACGAAGTTCGAGCCCAGCTGCGAGCTGTAGGCGCCGGCGCTGATGTTGTCCACCAGCTTGTCCTGGTGCAGCAGGCGCTGGTCCAGGCGCGAGGACTTCGCACCGCCAAGGACCTGCGCGAACAGCTGCAGCTGGTCGATGTCGGTGGTGCCGACCTGGGCGACGTTCCAGGCGCGGTAGATGCGCGCCTGCGGCACCTTGTCGGTCATCACTTCGCGCGTGCTCTTCTCGCGCTTGGCCACGTCCACCTTGGGCTGGGCCATGCTCGGGCCGGCCGGGATGTCGCCGAAGTACTTGGCGACCTTTTCCTTCGCGGTGGCCACGTCGATGTCACCGGCCAGCACCAGCACCGCATTGTTCGGGCCGTACCAGGTGCGGAACCAGGTCTTCACGTCGTCCAGCGAGGCGGCGTTGAGATCGTTCATCGAGCCGATCACGCTGTGGTGGTACGGGTGTCCGGCCGGATACATCGCGCGGGTCAGCTTTTCCCAGACCTGGCCATAGGGCTGGTTCTCGCCCTGGCGCTTCTCGTTCTGGACCACGCCGCGCTGCTCGTCCAGCGCCGCCTGGTCGATCGCCCCGAGCAGATGCCCCATGCGGTCGGACTCCATCCACAGCGCCATGTCCAGCGCGGTGGTTGGCACGTTCTCGAAGTAATTGGTGCGGTCGGTATTGGTGGTGCCGTTCTGGCCGGTCACGCCAACCTGCTTGAAGGGCTCGAAGTATTCGCCGTCGTGGTTCTCGCTGCCCTGGAACATCAGGTGTTCGAACAGGTGCGCGAAGCCGGTGCGGCCGGCGGGTTCGTCCTTGCTGCCCACGTGGTACCAGATGTTCACCGCCACGATCGGCGCCTTGCGGTCGGTGTGCACCACCACGCGCAGGCCATTGGGCAGGGTGAACTGTTCGAACGGAATGTCGACCTTGGCCGCCGTGGCCGGCTTGGCCAGGACCGGTGCCGGCGCGAACGAGCCCAGGGCGGCGGAAAGCGCTACAGCCAGCAGCGCGGCACGCGGTCGAAGTTGGACGGTCATTCCGGTTCCTTGGTCATGAAAGTGAAGCCGGATGCTAGCGCGCCGCCCGGGCAAAAGGCATCGGCCAACAGTCATTGACCTGCCGATGGCGGCGGATCCGCCACGAACCGCACATCCGAGCGTGGCCGCACGCGGCCGGGCGGACGGTCCGCGGCCCTGCGGCGGACACGTGTCCGGACATCGGACACCGCTACTTCGCAAAAAAACCTTTGAAATCAATGCGTAAAAGTTGGCACGCGACCTGCTTGGTACATGGCAAGGGAAACAAGGATCAAACCGAAACTGACTGGATGCTGAACAAAAACAAGAATAGTGAAATTGTTCTTGCACGCCCCGAATCGGTGTACTACCCTACTACCACACCACTGATCACCAACACTAAACAGGACCTCGCCATGAACACCAAGACTCTCGCCATCGCCATCGCCTTTGCCGCCGGTTCCGCGTTTGCTTCGTCGGTGCAGGCCGCCCCCGCCATCGTCACCCTGGACACCGTGCAGGTCCGCCCCTCGGCCGACCAGATCGCCCAGGCCGAGGTTGAGCGCACCAGCGACATCCCGACCCTGGCCGTCGTGGAAGTCCGTCCGACCGCTGGCCTGATCGCCGAGTACCGCGCCGAACTGGCCGCCAACCGCCGCGTCACCACCCTGGCCGCCGTGGAAGTGCGTCCGACCGCCGAACAGCGCCAGGCCCTGGCTGCCGAACAGACCAACGACCGCGGCTACGTCGCCACCTTCACCGCTGCCGCCACTGCCGTGGCCAACGAAGTGATCATCAACCTGCCGACCCTGCAGGTGCGTCCGTCGGCTGCCGACCTGCAGGCCCTGGCCCTGGAAACCGCCGCCGCCGCCGCCACGACCCTGATCCGCCAGTAAGCCGCAGCTGCGGTCTTCCGCAGCCACGGCGTACACTTCGCCGATGACTGCCACGCCCACGTTCCATGTCGTCCTGTTCCAACCCGAAATCCCGCCGAACACCGGCAATGTGATCCGCCTCTGCGCCAACACCGGCGCGCGGCTGCACCTGATCGAGCCGCTCGGTTTCGACCTGAGCGACAAGCAGCTCAAGCGCGCCGGCCTGGACTATCACGAATACGCTCGGCTGCAGGTCCATCCTGATCTGGACACCGCCCTGCAGGTCATTGCGCCCAAGCGCCTGTTCGCGCTGAGTACCCGCGGCAGCGTGCGTTACGACACCCAGCAGTTCGAAGACGGCGATGCCTTCCTGTTCGGCCCGGAAACCCGCGGCCTGCCCCAGGACCTGCTCGACAGCCTGCCCCACGGCCGCCGCCTGCGCCTGCCGATGCGACCGGACAACCGCAGCCTCAACCTGTCCAACACGGTCGCCGTGGTGATGTACGAGGCATGGCGCCAGAACGGGTTTGCCGGCGGGGAATAAGATGCCGTGCCGACCAACGGTCGGCACCTACCGGAGACACAGGCACCTGCCGGCCGTGTAGCACCTGACCGTTGGTGTAGCACTTGACCGTTGGTGTAGCACCTGACCGTTGTGTAGCACCTGACCGTTGGTCAGGTGACCTCAGAACGCATTGATCCCGGTCAGCTCGCGGCCGATCACCAGCTGGTGCACCGTCTCAGTGCCCTCGTAGGTGATCACCGATTCCAGATTGAGTGCATGCCGGATCGCCACGTGCTCGGTGGTGATGCCCGCGCCGCCGAGCAGGTCGCGACATTCGCGCGCGATGTCGATGGCCATGCGGCAGTTGTTCCACTTGGCCAGGCTGACCTGCTGCGGCTGCAGTTGGCCGGCGTCCTTCAGGCGCCCCAGCTGCAGGGCCAGCAGCTGTGCGGTGGTGATCCGCCGCGCCATGTCGGCCAGCTTGATCTGCGCACTCTGCGTGGCCGCCACCGGCCGGCCGAACAGCACCCGCTGCTTGGTATAGCCCAGGGCTTCATCCAGGCAGGCCAGCGCAGCGCCGATCGGACCCCAGCTGATCCCGTAGCGCGCCTGGTTCAAGCAGCCCAGCGGCCCCTTCAGCCCCTGCACGTTCGGCAGGCGGTTGCGGTCGGGCACGCGCACGTTGTCGAAGAACAGCGCACCGGTCAGCGAGGCGCGCAGGCTCATCTTGTGCTTGATCTCCTGCGTGGTGAACCCGGCCATGCCCTTTTCCAGCACGAAGCCCTGGATGCCATCGTCGGTATGCGCCCACACGATCGCGATGTCGGCCACCGGTCCGCTGGTGATCCACATCTTGCTGCCGTTGATCAGCCAGTCACCGCCATCGCGCACCGCGCGGGTCTTCATCGCCGCCGGATCGGAGCCGCCATGCGCCTCGGTAAGCCCGAAGCAGCCGATCACCTTGCCGGTGGCCATGTCCGGCAACCAGCGCAGGCGCTGCTCTTCGCTGCCGTAGGCATGGATGGGGTACATGCACAGCGAGCTCTGCACCGAAACGAAACTGCGCAGGCCCGAATCGCCGCGCTCCAGCTCCTGGCAGATCAAGCCGTAGCTCACCGCATTGAGCCCGCCGCCGCCGTACTGCTCGGGCAGGCTGGAGCCGAGCAGGCCCAGCGCGGCGATCTCGGGAATCAATTCGTCCGGGAAGCGCCCGTCGTCGAACGCATCGCCGATGATCGGCAGCACCCGCGTATCGGTGAATCGCGCCACCGTCGCCTGCACCGCGCGCTCCTCCTCGCTGAGCAGCGAACGGATATCGAACAGATCGAACGGATTCAGTGACATGGCATCCCGGCAGGTGGCGGTGGAACAGGCCCCCATTGTGGTCGTTGTGCGCGAAGCGGCCAAGGGACGGCGGGGCAGCGCGGATGCTGCGCCGCAGCATCCTGGTATCGAACGCGCGGCGACACCGCTGTCATCGTCGGCGATCTAGGCTTAAATGCGCCGTGCCGGTACTCTGGCGCACTGATCCACCGTTTCGCCGTGGTGTGACACGCGCGATTCCCAGGCAACCGCCGCCGTTCAACCCGCGGCACTACCCACGAGTTACGCAGCCCCATGAGCGAAGAAATCAACGTCCTGCCCCCGCGTGAAGTGATGGAATTCGATGTGGTGATCGTCGGTGGCGGTCCCGCTGGCCTGGCCACGGCGATCCGGCTGCGCCAGCGCGCCATCGAGGCCGGCCGCGAGCTGTCGGTGTGCATCCTGGAGAAAGGCTCTGAACCCGGTGCGCACATCCTCTCCGGTGCGGTGATGGATCCGCGGGCACTGAGCGAACTGTTCCCGGACTGGGCCGAGCGCGGCGCACCGCTGAAGCAGAAGGTCACCCGCGACGAATTCCTGTTCCTCAATGAAACCGGCTCGCGCAGCACGCCCAACGCGCTGCTGCCGGAGTGCTTCCACAACGAAGGCAACTACATCGTCAGCCTCGGCGAGGTCACCCGCTGGCTGGCGCAGCAGGCCGAGGCGCTGGAAGTGGCGATCTTCCCCGGCTTCCCCGCGGCGGAGGTGCTGTACAGCGAGGACGGTGCGGTGATCGGCGTGGCCACCGGCGACATGGGCATCGAGAAGAACGGTCAGCCCGGCCCCGCGTTCGAGCGCGGCATGGCGCTGCACGCCAAATACACGATCTTCGCCGAAGGCTCGCGCGGCCATCTCGGCCGCCAGTTGATCGCACGCTTCCAGCTCGATGCCGGCAAGGATCCGCAGGCCTATGGCATCGGCATCAAGGAGCTGTGGCAGATCGATCCGGCCAAGCATGAGCCGGGCCTGGTGGTGCACGCCGCCGGCTGGCCGCTGGACAACGACACCTACGGCGGCGCGTTCCTGTATCACGCCGAGGGCGGCAAGGTCTCGATCGGTTATGTGGTCGGCCTGGATTACAAGAACCCGTGGCTGAGCCCGTTCGAAGAGTTCCAGCGCTTCAAGACACACCCGGACATCCGCAAGCACCTGGAAGGGGGCAAGCGCATCGGCTACGGCGCCCGCGCGATCACCGCCGGTGGGCTGATGTCGCTGCCCAGGACGGTGTTCCCCGGTGGCGCGCTGGTCGGCTGCGAGGCCGGCTATCTCAACGTCAGCCGGATCAAGGGCAGCCATGCCGCGATCAAGACCGGCATGCTCGCCGCCGATGCCGCCTTCGATGCGCTGGTAGCCGATCGCCAGCACGATGAGTTGAGCGCCTATCCGCAGGCGTTCGAGACCAGCTGGCTGCATGCCGAGCTGCAGCAGGCCAAGAACTTCAAGCAGTGGTTCAAGAAGGGCCAGACCGTGGCCACGTTGATGACCGGCATCGAGCAGTGGCTGCTGCCCAAGCTGGGCATCCGCAATCCGCCGTGGACGCTGCGCCACAGCACCCCCGACCATGCCTGCCTGGAGCCAGCCTCCAAGCATGCGAAAATCAACTATCCCAAGCCGGATGGCGTGCTCACCTTCGACCGGCTCAGCTCGGTGTTCCTGAGCAGCACCAACCACGCCGAAGACCAGCCCAGCCACCTGACCCTCAAGGACGCCAGCGTGCCGGTGCGGATCAACCTGGCCGAGTACGCCGGTCCCGAAGCGCGCTACTGCCCGGCTGGCGTGTACGAGTTCGTCGGCAGCGATGGACACGAACAGCTGCAGATCAACGCGCAGAACTGCGTGCACTGCAAGACCTGCGACATCAAGGACCCGACCCAGAACATCGTGTGGGTGACCCCCCAGGGTGGCGGCGGCCCGAACTACTCGGGCATGTGATCGGCATGGCCTGCGACCACCGGTCGCAGGCGATCAGGCGCGGCAGGCATCGCCGCGCTGGCTATCCTGAGCGTCCTGTTGGACGTGACCGTGGCGCCATGGCCCCTGCTTTCCGATCGACGTTGCCGTTACTGGCCTGCCTGCTGCTGGCGGCGTGTTCGCGCACCCCGCAGACGCCGGAGCAGGCCCATCAGCAGGACCTGCAGCGCGCCTTTGCGATCTGTGCCGGTTGCCACACCGTCAGTCCGGGTGGCGTGCATCGGTTCGGCCCGAACCTGCATGGCGTGATCGGCCGCCGTGCCGGCAGCGTCGCCGGCTATCCGTATTCCAACGCGATGCGCGATGCAGGGTTGACCTGGAACGAACAGACCCTCGATGCGTTCCTGCGCTCGCCCACGCAGGCGGTGCCGGGCACGCGCATGGTCAACTCCACCGCTGACCCGGAGCGCCGGCGGCAGGTGATCGAATATCTGCAGCAGCAGCGCTGACCGGCAGGGCGCCGGTCAGGACGCCTGCAGCTGCACCAGATAAGCGCGCAACGCCGCATCGAATGCGCTGACCGCCTCGGCGTGCGCCGCCACGCCTTCGTCGTCGACGCGTTCCATCAGGCTGCGCGCCTGCAGCGCCAGCGCGTCGGCGCCCAGCGTTGCCAGCCCCCCCACCAGCCGATGCAGCACATTCACCAGTGCCGGCCCGGCCTGCGCATCCAGGGCTGCCTGCAGCTTCACCAGATCTTCGGCCGAGGCCGTGCACAGGCTCTCGATCAGCACGCCGGCCACGTGCTCCGAGCCAAACCGGCGCACCAGCGCGGCCCGGTCCGGCGGCGCGTCATCCGCACCCGGTGCCTGCTCCGCGCCGGCCAGGGGGCCATCCCCGTCCGGCAGCCACTGCAGCAGTGCCTGGCGCAAGGCGCCCAGTGCCACCGGTTTGGCCAGCAGATCGTCCATGCCGGCCTCGCGGCAGCGCTGCAGATCGCCCTCCATCGCGCTGGCGGTCAGCGCGATCACCGGCAGCCGGGCACCGCCGCGGTCACGCTCCTGCTCGCGGATGCGGCGGGTCATGGCATAGCCGTCCATGACCGGCATCCGGCAGTCGGTCAGCACCAGGTCGAATCGGGTGCGCGCCAGCAGCGCCAGTGCCTGTTCGCCGTTCTCGGCCAGCACGTGTGGCAGGCCCAGCTGTTGCATGCGCCACCCCATCAGCGCCTGGTTGGTGGGATGGTCCTCCACGATCAGGATGCGCCGCTGCTGCAATGCGGCCGGCAACGGCACCGCCTGCGTGTGTTCTTCGGCGGCACTGGGCTGTTCGTCCACCGGCACCACCGGTACGGTCAGCAGCACCTCCACGCGCGTGCCCTCGCCGGGGACGCTGTGCAGCGTCAGCGTGCCGTGCATCATCGCCACCAGGCGCTGGCAGATGCTCAGCCCCAGCCCCGTGCCACCGTACTGGCGGCTGGTCGCCGCGTCGGCCTGTACAAACGGCGCGAACAGCCGTTCGCGCTGCTCGGGCGAGATGCCGATGCCTGTATCGCGAACGGTCAGGCGCAGCTGCTGCGCGCCGTCGGCATCACCGTCGAGCACCTCCAGCGCGATGCCGACTTCGCCGGCGCGCGTGAACTTGATGGCATTGCTGAGCAGGTTGAATGCGATCTGCCGCAGGCGCATGCCGTCGACCAGGTGCATGGCCGCGAGCGCGTCGTCGATCTGGATCTGCAGCTCCAGCCCCTTGGCCACCGCCTGCGGGGCAAGCAGCTGCTGCACGTTGCCAACCAATGCGCGCAGCGCGACCGGATGCGGTTGCAGGGACAGCGCGCCGGCCTCGATCTTGGAGTAGTCCAGCAGGTCATCGAGGATCTGCCGCAGCATCTGCGCCGAGTCTTCGATCACGCTGATGATGCGGCGCTGCTCGCCATCCAGCGAGGTGTGCGAGAGCACCTCCACCATGCCCAGCACGCCGGACATCGGCGTGCGGATCTCGTGGCTCATCGTGGCCAGGAATTCGGATTTGGCGGCGGTGGCGCGCTCGGCGGCCGCCTTGGCCAGCGCCAGCGCGTCGGCCTGTGCGCGCGCCTCGGTCACATCGATCCAGTAGCCGCTCCACAGCAGCACCCCGTCCTCGGCGTCGTAGGGCAGCGCGCGCGAACGCACCCAGCGCAGCATGCCCCCTGGGCGGGTGCGGAATTCCATGTCCACCGGGGCGAAGTCCCGCGTGGCGCTTTCCAGGGCCTGGCGCACATTGGCGCGATCACGCTCGTCGATGCGCGCGATCAGCGCGCTTTCATCGGCCATCGCCTCGGCCGCGGTGAGCCCGAACAGCGCTTCGGTGTCACCGGCGATGTACGGCAGCGACAACCGGCCATCCCGTTCGCGACGGCCCTGGTAGACGATCGCCGGCAGGTTGTCGGTGACGTCGGCCAGGCGCTGCTCGGCACGGCGGCGCATCGCTACCTCACTGCGCAGGCGCCAGTGCCCCCACCCATGGACGAGCAGTGCGGTCAGCAGCACCAGGGCCAGCGGCACCGCCCAGCGCGCGGTCGCGCGCCAGTCCAGATCGCTGCGGTACTCGGCCGACAACCAGTCGCTGCGGATCGCTTCGTGCTCGCGCGCGCTCATGTTCACCAGCAGGCGGTCGAACGTGGTGGCCAGGGGGGCGTACTGGCGCTTGACCGCCAACGACAGGCGATCGCTGAATCCCGCCGGCGCTGCCACGTGCAGCTGCGCGGGATAGTGATCACGCACGATGCGATCGATGACGGCCAGGTTGCCGATGTACGCATCGGCGTCTCCCTTGGCCAGCCGTGACAGCGCCAGTTCGGCGCTGCGCGCGGGCACGATGCGCGCATTGGGGGCCTGCTGCAGGACATACCCGCGCAACCGTTCCGGATCGGACAGCAGGATGCTGCGGCCATCCAGATCGGGCACGCCCAGCACCGACGCACTGCCACTGGCCGTCACCACGACGTTGGGAACGGTGATGAAGGGCTGGCTGAACACCCAGCCGTCGCCCAGGTAGTTCGAATCGTTGGGGATGCCCATGATCGCGTCGACCTCGCCACGGCGCAGCTGCTCGCGCACATCGAACCAGTCGTGCGCCGGCACCCGCGTGAGCTGCGCCCCTACCGTGCGCAGCAGGCGCAGGTACTCGGCCGAGACACCGCTGGGCCGGTCGGCACTGTCGATGAAGGCCAGCGGTGCCGCGTTCGGCGCGAAGGCCAGGCGCAGGGGGGTGGCCAGGACACGCCTCTCCGCATTGCCCAGGATCACCTGCGACTGCACCGACCATCGCGGGGTCGGGAGCCAGCGCCGTTCCAGGCGCTCGCGCTCGGCCTCGTTGAGCGCGGCCAGGCCCATGTCCAGCGCTTCAGCCAAGGGCTGCTTGGCGTTGGGCACACCAAAGTGCAGCCGCTCCGGTGGCAGGTCGCTGGGGCGCAGCAGGCTGACATCGGTCAGCCGTCGCTCGGCGATCAGGGTCGTGGCCACATACGCGTTGCCGATGTAGACGTCGGCCTCGCCGCTGCCGACCATGGCCAATGCGGCGGTGGTGCTGGCCGCGGTCACGCGCCGGGCGCCGGGAAAGCGCGAGCGTACTTCGTCGCTGGTGACGAACTCACGCTCGGTGACCACGCGCAGGCCGCGCAGGTCAGGATCAGACGATGCCCGGGTTTCGCCGGGGCGGCCCACCAGCGCCAGTGGCGCCCGGGCGTAGGGGCGGGTGTAGACCATGCAGCGCGTGCGATCGGCAGTGAGCGTGATGTTCATCACCACATCGACTTCGCCCCGGCATGCCGCCTCCAGGACCTCGGTCCAGTCGCGATACATCCGCACCTGCACCTGCACTCCCAGCTGCCGGGTCAGCAGGCTGAGGTAGTCGTAGCCGAGGCCGACCGGCTTGCCGTTCTGCATGGACTCGAACGGCGGCCAACCGCTGTCGTACATGCCCAGGATGATGGTAGGGTGCCTGCCAAGCCACTCGCTCTGGTGGGGGGGCAAGGGAGGTGACGCAGCTGCGGATACCTGCATGCCCGTCGCCATCGCGAGCACGAACAGAACCAGCCAGCGAATGACGTGGGTACGCATGCTGCCTGATCTCCGTAGAATGACATCCCCATCCCGGCACGGCCCGACGGCTGCCTCACAGGCAATACTAGTCCATGACCCTGCGCATTATCATCGCCGATGACCATCCGGTCGTACGGATCGGCACGAAGGCCGTGATCGAGTCCAGCGGCGTTGGCCAGGTGGTGGCCGAGGCCAGTACCGTGGCCGAGCTGATGACCGTACTGGGCGACCACGAGTGCGATGTGCTGGTCACCGATTACTCCATGCCCGGCGGCGCGCAGGCCGATGGCTTCGCGATGATCGCCATGATCCGCCGGCGTTTTCCCGAGCTGCCGGTGCTGATGCTCAGCGTGTCCAACAACCTGGCGATCCTGCGCATGGTGGTCGCGACCGGCGTGCTTGGCCTGGTCGACAAGACCTCCTCGATGGATGAGCTGCCGCTGGCGATCCAGACCGTGCAGCGCGGCGTGCCCTACGTCAGCCTGTCGCTGAAGGAACGCATTGACGCAATCGGCACGGAGAGTGTCGAGGAAGGCGGAGCCCGTCCCTTGTCGCCACGCGAAGTGGAAGTGCTGCGGCTGCTCGGCAGCGGCATGACGGTCAAGGAGATCGCCCTCCATCTGCACAAGAGCGTCAGCACCATCAGCCGCCAGAAAGGCGATGCGATGTTGAAGCTCGGGCTGAAGGGCGACGCCGAGCTGTTCGACTACCTTCGCGACGGCGAACGCTGATCCCGGTCCGCCTGCGGACGCGCGCTCTTTTTTCTTCGATACGCATGCGATGCACGTCATCGCGATGGTGTCCTGTCGTGTGTGCGCGTTACGCATGAGACGGAGTGCGCGTGCGTAGCAGATAGCGAACGAAGAGTTCCCGATATCGCCGCTTCATTTATGTACTGCTCAGTTTGATATTCAGGGCTAATTCGGGTGACTAACGGATAATTCACACCTGTCGCCAGCAGCGATTCCCCCTCCCTCTGCTGGCGGACAAAACCAAAAAATAAAAAGGTGTTCCCGAAAATGAAGACTTCCCTGCTTGCTCTGGGTCTGCTCGCTGCACTGCCGTTCGCTGCGTCGGCAACCGACGGCCTGTCGTACAACTACGTCGAAGGCGGCTACGTGAACACCGATGCCAAGGGCGGCGACGCCGATGGCTGGGCGGTGAAGGGCTCGGTCGCCGTGGCGCCGAACTTCCATGTCTTCGGTGACTACAACGCGCAGGAAACCAAGCGCGGCAGCAACGACGTCGACCAGTGGCGCGTCGGTGTGGGCTACAACTACGGCATCGCCCCGACCACCGATCTGGTCGCCCGCGTTGCTTACCAGAAGTTCGACCCGAAGCACGGCCCGGACTTCAACGGCTACTCCACCGAAGTCGGCGTGCGCAGCGCGTTCACCCCGAACTTCGAAGGCTACGTAATGGCCGGTTACGAGGATTACAGCAAGAAGCACGGCATCAATCCGGACGGCGAGTTCTACGGCCGCGTCGGCGCCCAGGCCAAGCTCAACCAGAACTGGGGCCTGGCCGGCGAAGTGAAGCTGGCCAAGGGCGGCGACAAGGAATGGTTCGTTGGTCCGCGCTTCACCTGGTAATACGCGTTACGCAACACCGCGGTACGTTGTTGGATGGCGCGGTCTCTCTCCCCTGCGCCATGAAGCCCGGCTCACGCCGGGCTTCACTTTTACAGCAGCCGACCAGCGGTCGGCTCTACCTGCACGGCCGTCGCGATTTTTTTTGCGGTTGGCATGGCGACACCCTCGTCGGTACGCCACGAAACAACCCGGCCACGTGCCGGGTTGTTTCGTTCTGGCTGTCCCAGCGCCGGACCCGTCCGCCGTCGCGCCTGAAAAGGATGGACGAAGACCCAAAAAAAACCCCGGCATCTGCCGGGGTTCTGGGTGCCTCACTTGAACAGCGTGTCCGGATACTCCGGCTTCTGCTCGCGTGCCAACAACGCACGCAATCCTTCTTCGGGGGTCTGCTCACCGTGCAGCACGGCGCGCACCCGGTCGGAGATGGGCAGGTCGATGCCATGACGCCGCGCCTGGCGCATCACTTCATCGGCGGTCTGCACCGATTCCACCACCTGGCCGATCTCGCGCACCGCATCCTGCAGCGTCTGCCCACGGCCCAGGGCCAGGCCCAGCCGACGGTTGCGCGAGAGGTCGCCGGTGCAGGTCAGCACCAGATCGCCCAGGCCGGCCAGCCCCATCAGGGTCTCCGGCTTGGCACCGATCGCCGCGGCGAGCCGCAGCATTTCGTTGAGGCCACGGGTGATCAGGCCGGCACGGGCGTTGAGGCCCAGCTGCATGCCATCGGCAACGCCGGTGGCCACGGCCAGCACGTTCTTCATCGCGCCGCCGAGCTCGGCACCGACCATGTCATCGCCGGTGTAGGCGCGGAACGCCGGGCCGTGCATGGCATCGGCCACCTGCTGGGCGAAGTCCGACGCGTCACCGTGGACGGTGATCGCGGTCGGCAGGCCCTGGGTGACTTCCTTGGCGAACGACGGGCCGGTCACCACGGCCAGCGGCACGTCCGGCCCGAGGACCTCACGCGCCACTTCGTGCAGGAACCGACCGGAGCCGGGTTCGAAGCCCTTGGTCGCCCACGCCACGCCGGCATCAGCCGGGCGCAGCGGCGCCAGTGCACGCACGGTTTCACCGAAGGCGTGCGACGGCACCACCACCAGGATCCAGGCGGCGTCCTTGACGGCAGCGGCCAGGTCGGTGGTCGCGCGCAGCGACTCGGGCAGCGGAATGCCCGGCAGATAACGGGTGTTCTCGTGGCGCTGGTCGATGGCCTCGACCATCGCCGCATCGCGCCCCCACAGCACGGTCGGGTGACCGTGCCGCGCGAGCAGGCTGGCCAGGGCAGTGCCCCAGGAGCCGGCGCCGAGAACCGCGATTTTGTCTGCGTGGTTGCTCATCCGTACGACTGCAGCGCCGATCAGGCGTTGCCGGCCGGCTCGGAATCGGCGAGCGAGGTCTCGCCCTGTTCCTGGCGCTGGCGCAGGGTTTCGGCGTAGAGGCCTTCGAAGTTGATCGGCTGCAGGAAGAACGGCGGGAAGCCACCGGCCTGGATCAGCTCGCTCACCAGCGAACGCACGTACGGGAACAGGATGTTCGGGCACTGGGTGCCGAGCAGCACGTCGATCGACTGCGGGTCCAGGCCCACCAGGCCGAACACGCCGGCCTGCTGCACTTCGGCCACATAGGCGGTCTTCTCGCCGGCCTTGCAGGTCAGGGTCACGGCCAGCACGACTTCGAAGGCGCTCTCGCCCAGGCGCTGCACGCGCTGGTTCAGGTTGAGCTGCAGTTCCGGCTGCACGGCGTCATTGAAGACGGCCGGAGCGTTCGGCGATTCGAACGAAACGTCCTTGACGTAGATCTTCTCGACGGTGAACGAGGGACCGGTGGCGGCGTCGACCGGCGCGACGGCGCCGTTGGTGTTCTCTTCGGACATTTCCTGTTGCTCCAAAAATGAATGCTGTAAAAACGGATTGTTACATGCCCTGCGATGGGGGCGCTGTGCGCCGCGTACAAGGCGTGCGCTGCAATCCGACGGGATCAGTTGCGGCCCTTGACCAGCGGCAGCTCGGCCTGCTGCCACGCCGGGATGCCGCCATCGAGCACGTTGACCTGGGTGAAACCCGCCTTCTTCAAGGCCTTGGCGGCCGTCTCGGAGGCGTTGCCGCTGCGGCAGACCAGCACGACCGGGCTCTGCTGGGCCTTGGCGACCAGTTTGTGCTCCGGACCGAACTGGCTCGGCTGCACATTGCGGCTGCCGGCGATATGGCCCTTCTCGAAATCGCTGCTCGAGGACAGATCGACCACGATGGCGCCACCGGCGTTCATCAGCTGGGTCAGTTCCGCCGGCTTGAGCGATTTGAAGCCACGGAACAGACGGCGGACTTCGGTCACGATGATGGCCACGGTCAGGCCGACCAGGGCCATCGACAACATCGGGTTTCGGCCGGCAAAGGCCAGCAACTCTTCGTAATTCACTAAGATCACGGGTCGATAAGCGGGCGCCGATTGTCGCACATGCGGGCGAATCGGCGTCCAGCCCCGTGTGGGCGGGCGTCAGCGGTCCTGCCAGAGGTCGGGCAGCCCGTTGGCCTGGAGCCAGCGCTTGTCTTCGGCGTCCCAGCGCCAGATCTCCCGCACCCGCACCGTGCGCTCGGCCTGTGTGTTGTTGTTGATCACCCGCACCTCGGCGGTGCGCCCCACCCGGCCATCGGGCATGGGCACGTTGTCGCTGGCGCGATAGCTGGAGATCTTCACCTGCTCGAAGCGGCGCAGTTCCAGGTCGGTCAGCGGGTGGACCCGGGTGTATTCCGGGTCCAGGTACGGCAACGCGTCTTCAACGGTGCCCCAGCGCATCGTGGCGTCGTACTTGATCTGGGTTTCCTCCAGATCCTTGCGCTGCTTCCGGGTGGTTTTCTGCTCGGCGGCCAGGGCACTCACGCTGGTCAGCGCGAGCAATGCCAGCAGCAGGATCTGAAGCGTACGACGCATGCGAATTCCCCAATAGGCAAGGCGCCCATCCTACCGCCTGGCGAAGGCCACGAAACGGCCGCTCAGTTCAGCGGCGGCCTTGTCGCCCTCGCCCGGCTGCCGGGCGGTGAGGCTGATGCGGGCCTTGCCGCGCTGGGCGAAGGTGGCCAGGAAGCTGTCCCAGTCGGTTTCCGCATCGGCCTGGGCCTGCGCATGCAGATCGCCGTAGACCGGCGCCAGGTAGCGGATGTGGCTGTCGGCCACGTAGACATCGGCATCGAACCCGGCCAGGCGCAGCCGCAGCGTCACCAGGGCCCAGCCGGACAGGGTCAGCGCCGAGGCCAGGCTGCCACCGAAGGCGTTGCCCTTGTCATTGACGTTGGCCGCCAGCGGGGCATGGATGTGCAGGACGCCGTCGCGATAGTCGTGGACACGGATCTGCATGGCCGCCACCGGCGGCATGGCATCCAGGACATGCTGCAGCGCGGACAACTGCGCCGGCAGGGAATCGGTTGCGGACATCTGGTTGATCACGTCACATCGAAGGGCTCGCATAATGCCCGCAATGAACACCGAAACGAAAGTCGCGCCCTGGACCCTGATCTCGCTGCGCCCGCGTGGCCAGCATGCGCCGCTGCGGCGTGCGGCCGCTGCCGCCGGGGCGCGCGTCATCGCGCTCTCGCCGTGGGCGCTGCAGGCCTGCGCTGATACGGCCACGCGCGCCGCGCTGGAGGCCGCGCTGGCGGCCGAGCGGGTGGTCTTCAGCAGCCCGGCGGCGGTTAAGGCGGCCGCGCGCCTGGTGGACCTGGCCGCGCCCCACCCGGGGCAGTGGCTTGCGGTGGGCGCCGGCACGGCGGCGGCGTTGGACCGGCAGGGCGCACAGGGCGTCGCCGCGCCGGCGCGAATGGACAGCGAGGGCCTGCTCGCGTTGCCGGCCCTGGCGGATCTGCATGGCCTGCGCGCCGGCCTGGTGACCGCGCCCGGCGGGCGCGGGGTGATCGCGCAGACCCTGGAGCAACGCGGTGCCCGGCTGCTGCGGGCCAACGTCTATGTCCGCCGTGCGCTGCCCCTTGCGCCGCGCATGCTGCAGCGGCTGCGGCACGCGGCCACGCCGTGGGTGCTGGCACTGAGCAGCGGCGAGGCACTGACCCTGCTGCTGGCGCAGTTGCCGGACGATCTGCAGGCCCCCCTGCGCGAGGCCCTCGTGGTGGCCGCCAGCGAGCGGCTGGCCGCGCAGGCGCGCGCGGTCGGCTTCGGGCAGGTGCAGCTGGCGGCAGGGCCGTTGCCTTCGCAGCTGGTTGCCGCTGCACACGCCGCGCTCATCCCGCCCGCATCTTCCTGAACAGGGCGCCGGAGCGGCCTTGCAGGCGGCTCGGGCGGCGGGCGATGCTGTGCGCCACGTCGCTCGCCAGCCAAGCGGATTGCCCGGCGCGCGCGACAAGGATGCCCGTATGAATGACCCTGTTTCGCCTTCCTCTCCGCGCCGCCCCCTGCGCTGGATCGTGCCGGTCACGGCGTTGGCCGTGCTGGCCGGCGGCGGTGCCTGGGGCTGGACGCAGTGGCAGTCGCGACAGGCGCAGGAGCGTGTGCGCGAGGAGAATGCCCAGTTGCAGGTGCAGGGCTTGGTGGACAGTGTCGAGGCGCTGCGCCGCGATCAGCGCTCGACCTCCCAGCGCGTGCAGGACGCCGCCGCGACCAACCGGGTGCTGCGCGATGAAATGCTCGGCCTGAGCCAGCGCAACGCCCTGCTTGAAGAGAACCTGGCCAAGCTGGCCGACAGCACCCGCCACGGTGCCCAGGCGCTGCAGCTGGAAGAGGCCGAGCTGTTGCTGAGCCAGGCCGGCCAGCGGCTGGCCTATGCCGATGACGCCGACGGCGCCAAACGCCTGTACGCCTTGGCGGCCGCCTCGTTGGACGATGTGCAGGGCAGCGAGTATCTGAACCTGCGGCAGGCGCTGATGCAGGAGCGCAATGCCGTGGATGCACTGGGCCCCGGGGTGCGCGCGCAGACCCAGGCACGGCTGGGTCGGTTTGCCCAGGCGCTGACCGCGCTGCCCGAGCAGATCGACGCCCCGGCCGATACCGCCGTTGGCGGCCCCTGGTGGCACCAGGTGCTGGCACCGTTCGTGACCATCACCCCCACCCGCCTGCAGGGCCCGTTGACCGAGGCCGAGCGGGTGGCCGCGTGGGACTCGCTGCAGCTGGAACTGACCCTGGCGCGGGCCGCGGTGGAGCGCGGCGATCAACCCGGCTACGTGCAGGCGCTGGACCGCGTGGCGCTGTGGCTGCCGCGGCTGTGGCCGGATTCACCTGCTCTGCGCGAGCAACGTGCTGAACTGCATCAACTACGCGCCTGCGAGCTGCGTCCATCGCTGCCCGAACTGGGCAGCACCCTGCAGCAACTGCGCTCGATGCGTAACGGGAGGTAATCGATGAAGCCCTTTCAATCTCTGGTGGTCCTGCTCTTGGCCGTCGCCCTGGGCGTGATCGCCTCACAGTGGCTCGGCACCGAACAGCTGCGGCAGTTCGGCGAAGTGATCTACCGCTACGGCGGCACCGACTACCGCTCCACCGTGCCGCAGGTCGCCCTGATGGTGCTGGTGGGTCTGCTGGTGCTGTGGCTGCTGTGGAGCCTGCTGGCCTCGCCGTTCCGCGCCTGGGGCCGCTACCGCCGCAAGCAGGGTCGTGCGCGCCTGACCGAGGGCCTGCAGGCCCATGAACAAGGCCACTGGCAGCGTGCGGAAAAGCTGTTGACCAGCGCCGCCGAAGACAAGGAAGTGAGTGCTGTCGCCTTGGTCACTGCGGTGCGCAGCGCGCAGGCGCGCGACGACGACGCCGCGGTCAACCAGTATCTGCAGCGCCTGGCCGCCGAAGACGCTACCAGCCATGCCCTGCTGCAGGCCGAACGTTTGCTGGCACAGGAGCGTCCGGTGGATGCGATCAACGTGCTCGACATCGCCGCGATCCAGCCGCTGCCGCCGCGCGGCCTGTGGCTGCGCACCGAGGCACTGGCCCGTGCCGATCGCGCGCATGAGGCGTACGGGCAGCTGGGCGCGCTGCGCAAGCAGAAGGTGCTGCCGGACACCGCCGTGGCCGAACTGGAAATCCGCCTGGCGGCCCAGTCGCTGCTGGAGGCCGGTGATGTCAACGCACTGGCCGCGCAGTGGGAGGCCACGCCGAAGGCCCTGCGCAGCGATCCGGACGTGGTTTCGGCCTATGCCCTGCGGGCGGTTGCCCTGGACTGGGACGAACCGGCCCTGCTGAACCTGGAGCAGGCGCTGGACACGCGCTGGGACGAATCGGTGGTGACGCTCTACGGCCAGATGCCGGTGGAGAAGCTGGCCACGCGCCAGGCCAACCTGCAGCGCTGGTTGACCACCCAGCCCTCCAGCCCGGCCTTGCTGCTGGCGCTGGGCCGCATTGCCGCCCGCCAGCGCCAGCACACCCTGGCCGAGGATTACCTGCACCGCGCGATTGCCGCTGGTGCCGGCCCGGCCGCGTGGGAAGCCTTGGGCGAGCTGTTCCTGGAACGCGGCGAAACCGCGCTGGCCTCGCAGTGCTTCGCCAATGCGCTGCGCCAGCAGCGCGGCGATGACAGCGTGGCGCTGGCCCGTGCCGCGACCGCGACGCCGCTGGACCCGATCGTGCCCGAGCGCGCCACCGTCGAAGAGCAATCGCTGATGGGTGAACCGGCGCCGGTGCACGATCGCCTGCACGTGGAGCAGGGCCGCATGCACGCCGAGGAAGATCGCCTGCACGTGGAACGCGACGCGTTCGGCAACCCGCGCCTGCCGTAACAGCGGCGTGGTTCCCGGTGGTGCCGGCCGCTGGCCGGCAACGCGGGGTCCCTGAGAATGCGGCGTCCCGGAGAATGAGGGTTCCCCGCAAAGGCAGGCTCCCCGAAACGGTATGGAGGAGCCGGCCAGCGGCCGGCACGACCAGAGCCGACTGGTGTACGCCTCCGCCGGATACAAAAAAGAAGGCCGCCCTTGGGCGGCCTTCTTCGTTCCATGCAGCGGGGCGATCAGCGCTCGACGATCGCCACCACGCCCATGCCGCCGGCGGTGCAGATCGAGACCAGCGCGCGGCCACCGCCGCGTTCGGCCAGCTGCTTGGCCGCCGTGGCGATCACGCGGGCGCCGGTGGCGGCGAACGGGTGGCCGGTGGCCAGCGAGGAGCCCAGCGGATTTATCTTGGCCGGATCGATCTTGCCCAGCGGCGCCTCCAGGCCCAGCCGGTTGCGGCAGTAGTCTTCGCTTTCCCACGCGCGCAACGTGCACAGCACCTGTGCAGCGAAGGCCTCGTGGATTTCGTAGAGATCGAAATCCTGCAGGGTCAGGCCATTGCGCTTGAGCATCTCCGGCACCGCGATGGTCGGCGCCATCAGCAGGCCTTCGCCGTGTACGAAATCAACGGCCGCCACCTGCGAATCACGCAGGTACGCCAGCGGCTCATGGCCATGCGCGCGCGCCCACTCTTCGCTGGCCAGCAGCACCGCCGAGGCGCCGTCGGTGAGCGGGGTGGAGTTGGCGGCGGTCAGCGTGCCGCGGCCGGAGACCTTGTCGAAGGCCGGCTTCAGCGTGGCCAGTTTTTCCAGCGAGGTATCGGCGCGCAGGATGTTGTCGCGCTCCACGCCGCGGAACGGCGCGATCAGGTCGTTGAAGAACCCGCGCTCGTAGGCGGCGGCCAGCTTCTTGTGCGAGGACACCGCCCACTCATCCTGCGAGTCGCGGGAGATGTTCCACTCCTTGGCCATGTCTTCGCAGTGGTCGCCCATGCTCTTGCCGGTACGCGGCTCGGCCACGCCCGGGAATTCCGGCTTGAGTTCACTCAGCTTGAAGCCGCGGGTCAGTGCCTTGAGCTTGTCGCCGGTGCTCTTGGCGCGGTTGGCCGCCAGCAGGCGCGCACGCAGCTTCTTGCCGTAGACGATCGGCACATCGGAGGTGGTGTCCGAGCCGCCACCGATGCCCGAGTCGATCTGGCCCAGCGCGATCTTGTTGGCCACCGCGATGATGGTATCCAGCGAGGTGCCGCAGGCACGCTGCATGGTGATGCCCGGGGTCAGCGGGGACAGGCCCGAGGACAGCGTGGCTTCGCGGCCCAGGTTCCAGTCGCTGGAGTGCTTGATCACCGCGCCCATCGCCACTTCGCCCAGCTGCTGGCCATGCAGGCCGAAGCGCTCGACCAGCGCACCGAGTGTGCGCACCGACATACCGAGATTGCCGACGTCCGAATAAGCCGTGTTCTGGCGACAGAACGGAATGCGGACGCCGCCGAGGATGGCGACGGGACGGGCGTTGGGCATGGAGATACCTGGCATGGGAGGGGTGTCTGCAACATGGCCTGCACGAAGGAGCAGGCATAATGGGGCCAAGTGTAGCTGCCGCCCTGTGATGGGCCAACCGTGAAACCATGAGCAAACCCGACCACGGCATGAATGCCATTGGCGTACTGGCATTGGAACTGGCCGGCGGCGACGCCCCGCGCCATGCCGCGCTGTCCTCCGAACAGGCTGGTGAACTGGCCGAACGCGTCGGCCGCGATCTGGCCAAGCTGGTGCCCGGCGTCAGCGGGCTGGACTTCGTGTTCGCCGGCGCCCACTTCGATCCGGCGGAAATCCTGCGTCCGGGCTGGCCGGTGCACCGGCGCCTGGAAGAACTGCAGATGCGCGCCCCGGGCCGCAACCAGGGCCCGCGCGTGCTGGCCTTTGGTGCCGGCGCCGATGGCGACGTACCGCTGCCGTTCCAGGCTGATGCCAGCCTCACCGGCGGCGGCCTGCGGGTCGTCCCGTTCCTGCTGACGGGCACTGAAGTCGCCCAGACCCAGGCCGTGGCCGAGGCGCTGGAAGACGTGCTGCTGGCCCAGGGCATGGCGCAGGCCGATACCGCGCTGCAGGCCCAGAACGCCTTCGGCGCGCAGATCGAACACGCGCGCTATTTCACGGTGAATGATCTCGCCGCGATGATGTCGATGCAGTACGACAACCAGGGCCTGGCGATTCTGTGGCCGCTGATCGAAACCGCACTGATGGCACCGCACGTGGAAGAGTGGCTGGATGCCGCGCCGGAGCCGCTGCTTCGATACGCTGACGGCGAAGTGCGTATGGCGCTGTTCGATCCCGCCGGCTGGTGCGCGTACTACAACCACGGCACCGGCGACTGTGATCGCTTGCAGGGCATCTACGATCAGTACCTGATCCGCCAGCGGCAGATGGCCGCCGTGCTGGAAGCGCACGGCCTGCCGGTGCTGTTCGTACATTGCGAAGCCGGGCAGGACGCGCGCGAGCTGCTGGCCCGCTGACGGTAGTGCCGGCCGCTGGCCGGCTCCTCGGGAAAATCGATATCGCTCATGGCAGCCACGCATGGCGTGGCTCGACCAACGTTCAAAAAAAACGCCGGCGTTCGCCGGCGTTTTTCGTCAGATACGGCCCGGGTTACGGGGCCGCTTTGATCACCGCGCAGGCCAGGCGTGCGCCGGCATTGCCGGTCGGCTGGGTCTTGTAGTCGTCCGCGTCGGCATGGACGATCAGGCCGCGGCCAATGATGTCGAAATCATCGCCCTTGCCGATGTTGACGTTGGTCGAGACCGGGGCGTCGACCACGGCGTTGCCCTGGGCATCAGCCTTGATGTTGGGCATGTCGCCACCGTGATGCGGTTCGCTGGCGACGCTGCCATGGTCTTCCTTGCCCGGATTGAAGTGGCCACCGGCGCTGGCGCCGTCCGGCGCGCTGCAATCGCCCTTCTCATGGATGTGGAAGCCGTGCTCGCTGTTCGGCTTCAGGCCGCTGACCTGGCCTTTCACATGAACCTTGCCGTCAACGATGCTGAAGGTCACGTTGCCTTTGACGTCATTGCCCTGGGTCGGCGCAAGGTCGGCACTGGCAGTGTGGTTGGCATGGGCCTCACTGGTCATCGCCGGCGGTGCCTCGGGGGTCGCTTCGGCCGTCGGCTGGGACGCGGTGGCTTCGGCAGCCGGCGTGGCTTCCGGGGTGGTGTCGGCCGGCTTGTTGCAGGCGGTCAGGCCGAGCGCGGCAATGGCCGCGAACAGCGTGGTGTGGATCAGGCGCATGTGGATCTCCTTGCGGGTAGCGTTGGAAGAAACGGCGTCGTGGGACGGCGCGATCAGCGCACGACCCGGATGACGCCGCAGGCAATTCGGGCGCCGGCGTTGCCGGCCGGCTGGCTGCGGTAATCGTCGGCATTGGCATGCACGATCAGTGCACGCCCGGCGATATCGGTGGCTGCGCCGCCGCCAAGGGTAACCGCTGGCAGGCGGATGTCGACGTTGACGCGTCCCTGCGCATCGGCACGCAGGTTGTCCATGTCACCGGCGTGGTGCGCGCCGGCACTGTTGCGGCCGTGCGGCTGCCCGGCCGGATTGAAATGCGCACCGGCGCTGCTGGCATCGACCGCACTGCAGTCGCCGCGCTCATGCACGTGGAACCCGGCCACCTGCAGCGGCTGCAGGCCCCCGATGACACCGGTGATGTGTACGCCACGTGCATCGGGAACCAGCGCAAGGCGCCCACTGACCAGGCTGGCCGAGGCGGGCGACAGATTGGCCTCTGCCATCTGCGCGGTGCTGACCACCGGCACGATGGGGGCGGCGGGACGCGGCGGCGGCGTGCTGCCACAGGCGGCCAGACCGACCGCGATCGCCGCAGCGAGGACGACATGGGAACTGCGCATGGGAAGACTCCTTGATTGCAAACTAACCGTGTGCTCGTCCACAGGCCATGAAAGCGGCCCGGACATGGCGCACACGCGGTGTGGACATGCGGTTCATCCGCCGCGCCGGCGCCCGGCGCCGAGCTTGCGGGTGAGCGTGTTTCGACCCATGCCCAGCCGCGCGGCCGCCTCGGCACGGCGGCCGTGGGTGATCTGCAGGGCGGCTTCGAGCAGGGCCTGGTCGACCCGGTCACGCACCTGGGCGTGCAGGCCTTCGGCACCTTCAGCCAGTCGCTGGCGCGCCCACGCCGAGAGCAGCGTTTCCCACTGCCCCGGATCGCCGGCACTGCGCGCGCGCGGCGCACCGGCACTGCGGTGCAGCGCGCTGTCCACGTCGGCCACGCCAATGCTGTCGGCGGCGGCAAGCGCGGCCATGCGCCAGCACACGTTTTCCAGCTCCCGTACGTTGCCGGGCCAATCGTGTTCGCGCAGCGCCTGCAGCGCGGCGGCAGTGAGCCGCTTGGGCGGCGTATCCAGCTTGTGTGCCGCGGCCGCGAGGAAGGTCTCGGCCAGCTGCGCGATGTCGTCGCGACGCTCGCGCAGCGGCGGCAACCGCAGCCGCACCACATCCAGCCGGTGCAGCAGGTCGGCACGGAAGCGACCCTGCGCCACCAGCGTTTCCAGGTCCTGGTGGGTCGCGGCGATCACGCGCACATCCACGCGGATCAGCTCACGCCCGCCGACGCGGAAGAACTCGCCCTCGGCCAGCACGCGCAGCAGTCGCGTCTGCAGCGGCAACGGCATGTCGCCGATTTCATCCAGGAACAGCGTGCCGCCATTGGCCTGTTCGAAACGGCCGATGTGGCGGCGCTGGGCACCGGTGAACGCGCCCGCCTCGTGGCCGAACAACTCGCTTTCCAGCAGTTCGGACGGAATGGCCGCGGTATTGAGTGCGACGAACGGGCCCTGCACGCGCGGCGACTCATGGTGCAGCGCATGCGCGACCAGCTCCTTGCCGGTGCCGGTCTCGCCATTGATCAGCACCGACAGCGGTGCCTGCGCCAAGCGTCCAATCGCGCGGAACAGCGCGCGCATCGCAGGCGTATCGCCGACCAGCTGCGGACGCTGATCGGGCGGCGTCGTGCTGGCGGTCTCGCTCGGCTCGGCCAGGGTGACATCCGGCGCGGGCAGCACCCGCTGCGCCAGCGCGACCGCATCATCCAGATCGAACGGCTTGGACAGGAATTCCTGCGCGCCACCGCGGAAGGCGCCGGCCGTGCTCGCCACATCGGTATAGGCCGACATCACGATCACCGGCAGCTGCGGATGCGCCGCCTTGAGCTTGTCCAGCAGGACCAGCCCGTCATCGCCGGGCATGCGGACATCGGTGAACAGCAGATCCGGTGGCGGCTGTTCGGACAGCATCGCCAAGGCGGCCGCCGCGCCGTCGAACCCTTCGACGCGGTACCCGGCCTCACGCAGTGCGGTGCACAGCACGAAGCGCACCGCGCGGTCATCGTCGACCACCCAGATGCGCTGGGCGGTGGTATCGACCTGGTCAGCCATGGGCGGCGGTGTCCTCGGCGGGGGTGCCCTGCCCGATCGGCAGCAGCACGGTGAATACGGTGTGGCCCGGGCGCGAGCGGTAGGTCAGGGTGCCGCGGTGCTCGCGCGCGACCTGCTGGGCCAGCGCCAGGCCCAGCCCGGTGCCCTCGGCACGACCACTGACCAGCGGCAGGAACAGGTGCTCGGCCAGGTCTTCGGGCACGCCACGGCCGTCATCGGCGATTTCCAGCCGCAGCGCCAGCGGGTGCAGCTGATCGGTGATGCGCACGCCGTGCTCCACGCGCGTGCGCAGGGTGACGGTGCCCGCACCGGCCTGGATCGCATTGCGGACCAGGTTCCACACGGCCTGGGTGAGGCGGTCGGCATCGCCATCGAACTCGGGAATGCTGGGATCGTAATCGCGCTGGATCCGGACCGCCCAGCCACCTTCGCTTTCGGCCAGCCGCAGCACGCGCTCCAGCGAGGCATGGATATTGAGCGGTGCGTGCGGCGCGGCCGGCGCGGGCGACAGCAGCTGCTCGAGCAGGCCGTTGAGGCGCTCGATCTCCGAGCCGATCAGCTCGATCAGTTCGCGCTCGTCCGGATCGCGCTGCGCGTTGCGCCGCGCCAGCAGCTGGGCCGCGCCCTTCAAGCCGGCCAGCGGATTGCGCAGCTCGTGCGCCAGGCCCTTGAGCGCGGCACTGAGTGCGCTGGGCAGCGCCTGGGTGGGGTCCAACCCCGGGAACTCATCGACCGGATGCGCCTCCAGCAGCCAGCCGCCCTCGTCCCAGCGGCTCAGCCACCCCTCGGCAAAACGGGGCGCATCGCCCGGCAGCGCCAGGGCCAGCCGGTGCAGACGCAGGGTGTCGCGCTCATCGCGGGCCAGGAAGTGGGCCAGGGCATCGCCCTGTGCCTCCAGCGAGGCCAGCGGCTGGCCCAGCAGGCGGCGCACGCTCACGCCCAGCCAGCGCGCGAACGCAGGATTGCAGCCCACCACACGGCCGCTGGCGTCGGCCCAGGCGACCGGGGTGCCGAGGGCGTCGAGGGCGGGAGGCGGGAGCACGGCGGTCATTGCACCAATGTAGTGCAAAACGGCAGGCCTGTTGATCCCGGTTTCCTGCCTCGCTCACGCATGCTGCAGGATGTTGACCAGCCGGCCCAACGGATCGCGGAGGTAGAACCGACGCACGCCCCACGGTTCGCTGGCTGGGCCATAGGCGATGGGGAGGTTGGCCGCGTGCACCCGTCGAAGCACTTCGTCCAGATCGTCGACCTCGATGGAGAGATCGGGCACGGCGGTACCGGCGCCGCCTTCGGACGCCACACTCACCTGGACAGTCATATCCGCGGATCCCGCATAGGTGCGGATCCAGCCGTGATCCATGACCAGCGCCAGGCCGAGGATGTCCCTATAGAAACTGTCCGCGGCGGCCGGATCGGACGCGGCGATGTTGGCGATGATGCGTTTGACCTTCATGAATCCTCCGGGCAATCGATCGCTAGGCCTCAGCCCAGCTGAGAAATACACCAAGCAACTCAGTCAGGTTCCCGATACCACCGCTCGCTACAAACTGCGACTTCTCAACCGTGCAGATAATCCAGTCGGCATCATCTTCCGAGTCCCCGCGGCTGATCGATGCAAAGGGCTTTTGCTCAAGCTCCGTCTCGATGAGATCAATGCAGACGTGCCAGCCGGGGTTATCAAGGGTGTCGATAGTGACCCCGAACGTATGCTCCCAGTCCTCGTTGCACTGCCTTCGATACCAGTGCTGGAGTCGCTGCAGTTCATCCATCGGTGTCACTCGCTCTTGTCAGGCGCCTTCGGCAACGCCACACCCTTCGGCCACAGCATCCAGATCGTACCCTTCTGCTTCATGTGCCCGGCCAGCTCGCCAGCCGCATCGCCAGTGCCCCAGAACAGGTCCGCGCGCACTTCGCCGGTGATGGCACCGCCGGTGTCCTGCGCGGCGACCGGGCGCACCAGCGCGGTGCCGTCCGGGCGCGTGGTGGACAGCCACAGCAGGCTGCCCAGTGGCACGACGTTGCGGTCCACCGCGACGCTGTAGCCGGCGGTCAGCGGCACGTTCAACGAGCCGCGCGGGCCTTCGTCGCTGTCCGGGCCGCGGGTGAAGAACACATAGCTGGGATTGCTGGCCAGCAGTTCGGGCACGCGGGTCGGGTGGGCATCGGCCCAGGCGCGGATGGCGGCCATGCTGACGTCGGCCTGCTTCAGCTCACCCTGCTCCACCAGCCAGCGGCCGATGGGGCGATAGGGATGGCCGTTCTGGTCGGCGTAGGCGATCCGCAGCTGACGGCCATCGGCCAGCTGGACGCGGCCCGATCCCTGGATCTGCAGGAACTGCAGGTCCATCGGGCTGGTCAGCCAGGCCAGTACGGGTGCCTTGACGCCGTTCGCGGCGATCCGCGCGGCATCGTCATACGGCTTGAGCACGCGCCCTTCCACGCGTCCGCGCAGGCGCTTGCCCTTGAGTTCGGGATAAAGACTCTCGAGCTGGACGCTGATCATGTCGTCGGGCACGCCGTACACCGGCACCGCCGCCTGGGCGGTGCGGGTGAGGCTGCCCGCATAGATCGGCTCGTAGTAACCGGTGATCAGGCCATCGGCCCGGTTGCCACCGGCGCGCAGGGCATAGACGTCGAGATTCGCCTGCAGGAACTGGCGGATGGCGGCCGGCGTGGTGGCAACCTTGGCGGCCGCGGCGCAGGTGGGTGCCCAGTTGGCCTCTGTCTTCAGGCGCGGGCAGGCACTGCGCCAGGCGGCGAAGCCGGCCTGCAGATCGGCGTCCGCGACGGCGGGCAATGCGTTCCAACTCGCCTTTGCGTAGGTGCTGGTGGGCACGGTCGATGGCGATGACGCAGGCCGCTGCGGCGCGACCGCGCAGGCGCTCAACATGGCCAACCCGACCCCCGACAGCGCGGCGTGCTTGAGTGCGTGGCGAAGGGAATCGGACTTCATGGGCGGCGTTCCTGTTGCAGCAGCAGCGAGTGCAGGATGCGGGCGTCTTCGGCATCGAGATCTGCGGGAAGATCGTCGCGCCCGCGGAAGCGGCGATGGAAGGCGCCGACCGCGGCCGCCCGGTCGTCCATCGGGTAGCCGAAGGCCTGCAGGGCCATCCAGGCATCAAAGCCGGCCGGTGCCGGGCCATCGGCTGCGCGCGGCCATACGCCGAAACCGGCTTCGGCCAGCTGCTGCCACGGGAAGAAACGGCTGGGATCCTGCTTGCGCGAGGGCGCCAGATCGGCATGCGCGATGATCTGGCTGGGCGGAATGCGCAGGCGCGTGCACAGGTCATCCAGCAGGCGGATCAGGGCCGCGATCTGTGCCGGTGCGAACGGCGTGTCGCCATCGTTGTCGATCTCGATGCCGATCGAGGCCGAGTTGAGATCGGTGATCGTCCCCCAGCGACCGGGACCGGCATGCCAGGCGCGCCGGTCATCGCCGACCAGTTGGTAGATGTGGCCATCGGCCCCGACCAGATAGTGCGAACTGACCTTGCCGCCGCTGTTGGCGCTGCGCAGCGTGTCCAGGCTCTGCTGCACGGAATGCTGATCGGTGTGGTGCAGCACGATCACCACCGGCGCGCGCGCGTTGTGGTTCGGCGACGGCACCCAGGTGGCGAGCGGGCTGCGGACCTCGGTGCTGGCGCAGGCGGCGAGCAGCAGAAGGGCGAGCAGTGCGAGGGAAGTACGGGTCACGTGCATGCCTGCATTGTGCGTGATTGCACGATCAGCTGCCAAAGCACGGTAATGCCCGGCAGGCGCCCACAAAAAACCGGCGACCCGAAGGCCGCCGGCAAAGGTAGAACATCTCTCTCTCGTTTCTAATGCGGTATCGCGCGCGGATCAGGCCTCGTAGGCCGACTCGCCGTGCGAGGTGACGTCCAGGCCGGTGCGCTCGGCTTCTTCGGTGACGCGCAGGCCGAACACCATGCGCACCACCAGCAGGATCAGCACGGTGGCTACGGCACACCAGACGATGGTGAAGCCGACGCTGACCAGCTGCACCCAGACCTGGTGGCCGATGTCCAGGTCGGCCTTGGTGCCGCCCAGCGACTGCGCGCTGAACACACCGGTGAGCAGCGCACCGACGATGCCGCCGATGCCGTGCACGCCGAACACATCGGCGGTGTCATCGACCTTGAGCAGGCGCTTGAGGCCGGTGACGCCCCAGACGCAGACCACGCCGGCGACCAGGCCGATCACGATCGCACCCAGCGGGCCGACGGTGCCGCAGGCCGGGGTGATGCCGACCAGGCCGGCGACGGCGCCGGAGGCAGCGCCCAGCGCGGACGGCTTGCCCTTGCTGACCGCTTCGACCAGGGTCCAGCCAAGCACCGCGGCGGCGGTGGCGAGGATGGTGTTGATGAAGGCCAGCGAGGCGACGGTGTCGGCGGCGGCCGCCGAGCCGGCGTTGAAGCCGAACCAGCCCACCCACAGCAGCATCGCGCCGATATAGGTGAACGGCACGTTGTGCGGCTTCAGTGCGGTCTGGCCGTAGCCGATGCGCTTGCCGACGAAGTACGCGCCGACCAGGCCGGCCACGCCGGCATTGATGTGGACCACGGTGCCACCGGCGAAGTCGATCGCGCCCATCTCACCCAGATAGCCGCCGCCCCACACGATGTGCGCCATCGGGATGTAGCTCAGGGTGAACCACAGGGCCGAGAACAGCAGCACGGCCTTGAACTTGATGCGCTCGGCGAACGCACCCACGATCAGCGCGGTGGTGATGCCGGCGAAGGTCGACTGGAAGGCGACGAACAGATAATCCGGCAGGCCGGCGATCGGCGTGTTGCCGACGGTATCCGGGCCGAAGCCCTTGAGGAAGGCGAACTCGGTGAACGAGCCGAAGAAGGCGTTGCCTTGGCTGAACACCGCGCTGTAGCCGTAGGCCACCCACAGCATCAGCACCAGCGAGAACACCACCAGGATCTGGCTGAGGATGGACAGCACGTTCTTGGAGCGCACCAGGCCGCCGTAGAACAGGGCCAGGCCCGGCACCACCATCAGCAGCACCAGCAAGGTGGAGGTGAGCATCCAGGCGACATCGCCGTGATCGAACGTGGCCGCTGCGGCGGCTTCAGCGACCGGGGCGGCCGTGGCTTCCGGCGTGGCCGGCAGCGGCTCGACCGCGACCGTCTCCGACGGTGCCGGGGTGACCTGGGCCTGGGCGTGTGCACTGCTGGAGAAGGCACCGACGGCCAGCGCGCTGAGCAGCATCATCAGGCACACGGCATGGAACCGGGCTTGCCACCCGGTGAACAAAGAGGTCTTCATTGTGGGCTCCGAGTGGGGTTAGAGCGCGTCAGCGCCGATTTCGCCGGTGCGGATGCGGACGACCTGTTCGACCGCGGTGACAAAGATCTTGCCGTCGCCGATCTTGCCGGTGCCGGCCGCGGTCTGGATGGCCTCGACCACGGCCTCCAGGCGATCGTCGGTCACGACGGTCTCGATCTTGATCTTCGGCAGGAAATCCACGACGTACTCCGCGCCGCGATACAACTCGGTGTGGCCCTTCTGGCGCCCGAAGCCTTTGACTTCGGTCACGGTGATGCCCGACACGCCAGCGTCGGAGAGGGCCTCGCGGACCTCGTCGAGCTTGAACGGCCGGATGATGGCGGAGATCAGTTTCATGCGCATATCCCGATGGTGGATGGAACCGGCCCGCGTGGGGCCGATGTCAGGTCAACCGGCGGCCACTTGCACATGGCCGCCGGTCGTTGCGCCGAACGTTGCATGGGCCACGCCGTTGCCGACGCCCGAAGGGCGACGCCAGCGGTGACGCGGGAGGGAGGAAGGGCCCATGACACGCGTCCGGTCTCTCTTGCCCCTGGTGGTGGAGCGGACCAACGGTCCGCTCTACCTTTTTCAGCGGACCGACGGTCCGCTCTACAACATGGTCGCCTTGCCGGCTCCCCAGCCGGAAAAGCGGCGACGATGACGAAGGGTGGGAGGGAAATCCTTCGTCATCGTCACCTGTTGCTCAGTTCGCGTAGTACATCTGGTACTCGAGCGGGTGGGTCGCCGCGCGGAACTTGGTGACTTCCTGCATCTTCAGCGCGATGTAGCCGTCGATGAAGTCGTCGCTCATCACGCCACCGGCCTTGAGGAACTCGCGGTCCTTGTCCAGCGCTTCCAGGGCCTGGTCCAGCGAGGAGCAGACCTGCGGGATCAGCTTCTCTTCTTCCGGCGGCAGGTCGTACAGATCCTTGTCGCTCGGTGCGCCCGGGTCGATCTGGTTCTTGATGCCGTCCAGGCCGGCCATCATCAGCACGGTGAAGGTCAGGTAGCCGGACTGGATCGGATCGGGGAAGCGCATTTCGATGCGGCGCGCCTTCGGGTTGGACACCCACGGAATGCGGCACGAGGCGGAACGGTTGCGGGCCGAGTAGGCCAGCATCACCGGGGCTTCGAAGCCCGGGACCAGGCGCTTGTAGCTGTTGGTGCCGGAGTTGGCGAAGGCATTGATCGCCTTGGCGTGCTTGAAGATGCCGCCGATGTACCACAGCGCCAGCTGGCTCAGGCCGCCGTAGCCATCACCGGAGAACAGGTTGGTGCCGCCCTTGGAGAGCGACTGGTGCACGTGCATGCCGCTGCCGTTGTCGCCGACCAGCGGCTTGGGCATGAAGGTGGCGGTCTTGCCATTGCGGTGGGCAACGTTCTTGATGACGTGCTTCATGCGCAGCAGTTCATCGGCCTTCTGCACCAGGGTGCTGAACTTGGTGCCGATCTCGCACTGGCCGGCGGTCGCCACTTCGTGGTGCTGCACTTCCACTTCGATGCCGACCTGTTCCAGGGTCTTGCACATTTCCGCACGCAGGTCGTGGAGCGAATCGGTCGGCGGGACCGGGAAGTAGCCGCCCTTGACGGCCGGACGGTAGCCGCTGTTGGCGCCGTCGTACTTGTCACCGGTGCTCCAGGCCGCTTCTTCGGAATCGATCTTGAAGAAGGTGTGGCCCATGTCGTTGGCGAAGCGGACCGAATCGAAGATGAAGAACTCCGGCTCCGGACCGAAGAAGGCCTGCTCGGCGATGCCGGAGGACTTCAGGTAGGCCTCGGCGCGCTTGGCGATGCCGCGCGGGCAGCGGCCGTACGGCTGCATGGTGGCCGGATCGAGGATGTCGCAGCTGATGACCAGGGTCGGGTCGGCGTAGAACGGGTCGATGTAGGCGCTGGACGGGTCCGGCAGCAGGACCATGTCCGACTCGTTGATGCCCTTCCAGCCGGCGATCGAGCTGCCATCGAACATCTTGCCTTCTTCAAACAGCGACGGCTCCACGATGCTGACCGGGAAGGTGACGTGCTGCTCGATACCACGCATATCGACGAAACGCAGGTCGACGAACTCGATCTGGTTGTCCTTGATCAGCTTCTCAACATTTTCCACGGACATCGGTGAAACCTCAGATGGGTGATTGCCTGAGTGGATAGAGCAATCCCCGTGCCAACTTTTCAGACTTCACAAACCCTTGATTTCACTGGGCTGCCCGCCCCCGCGGTGCACGCCCATCCGCACCAAAATAGTGCACGCCCTGCACCACGCACACATTTGGTGCGGGACGCGGATGTTTTATGCTGCCTCCCGATTTCACCCATTCCGAGCCCCAGCCCCCCCGATGTCCGACCTGCTCTCCGCCCTCCTTCTGGGCATTCTTGAAGGCCTCACCGAATTCCTGCCGATCTCCAGCACCGGCCACCTGCTGATCGCCCAGCACTGGTTGGGCGCACGCTCGGACTTCTTCAACATCATCATCCAGGCCGGCGCGATCCTGGCGATCACGCTGGTGTTCCGGCAGCGGCTGTGGACCCTGGCGACCGGCCTGCATGAGCGCGCCAACCGCGATTACGTGCTCAAGCTCGGCACCGCCTTCCTGGTCACCGCCGTGGTCGGCCTTCCGGTCCGCCTGGCCGGCTGGGAACTGCCGGAGACGGTCACGCCGGTGGCCTGGGCACTGATCATCGGCGGCCTGTGGATGATCCTGGTGGAGGCCTACACCGCACGCCTGCCCGAGCGCGATGAGGTGACCTGGAAGGTCGCCATCCTGGTCGGTGTGGCGCAGGTGGTGGCCGGTGTGTTCCCGGGCACCTCGCGGTCGGCGGCGGCGATCTTCATCGCGATGCTGTTCGGCCTGAGCCGCCGCGCGAAAGCCACCGAGTTCGTGTTCCTGGTCGGCATCCCGACCATGTTCGCCGCCAGCGGCTATGCCTTCCTGGAACTGGCCAAGGACGGCAAGCTCGCCAGTGAGAACTGGACCGACGTCGGCGTGGCCTTCCTTGCCGCGGTCGTCACCGGCTTCATCGTAGTGAAGTGGTTGCTGGGCTACATCAAGTCGCACAAGTTCACGGCGTTCGCGGTCTACCGCATCGCACTGGGCGCGGCCTTGCTGCTCTGGTTGCCCGCTGGCAACTGAACGGCCCGGCGCCGGCCTGACCCCGTTGGGGGCGCGCCGGCGTTTTTCCCCAGGTTCCCAAGGAGATGTACATGAAACGCACCCTGATGCTGATGCTGCCGCTGGCCCTGATAGCCGCCTGCAGCAACCCTTCCACCGCCCCGGCCGGCCGCGATGACCTCGCCCCGGCACCGACCGCCGCCGCCGACCAGGCTGCCGTGGCCCGCCTGGATGTGCAGCGCCTGCAGGGCAGCCATTGGCGCCTGGAATCGGCTACCGATGCCAGCGGCAAGCGCATCGATGCGCTGTTCGCCCGCGCCGACAAGCCGGTCACGCTGGACTTCAAGGATGACCGCATCGCGATCAGCAACACCTGCAACCGCATGGGCGGGGGCTACACGCTGGCCGATGGTTCGCTGACCGTCTCGCCGATGGCCTCGACCATGATGGCCTGCACCGACAAGAACCTGATGGCGCTGGACCAGGCCGTGGGCAGCCGCCTGGAAGGCGCGCTCAAGACCGAGCTGGGCGATGCCGGCCAGCTGACCCTGCGTACCGCCAACGGCGATGTGCTGGTGTTCACCCCGGAGCCGACCGCTGAGACCCGCTACGGCGGCGAAGGCGAAACGGTGTTCCTGGAGGTGGCCGCGCAGACCAAGCCGTGCCCGCACCCGCTGATCCGCGACAAGCAGTGCCTGCAGACGCGCGAGATCCGCTACGACGCCAACGGCATCAAGCAGGGCGAGCCGGGCGAGTGGCAGAACTTCTACGACGTCATCGAGGGCTACACCCACGAAGACGGCGTGCGCAACGTGGTGCGCGTGAAGCGCTACACGATCGCCAACCCACCGGCCGATGCCTCGTCCAACGCCTACGTGCTGGACATGGTGGTCGAGTCGGCGAACGAGAAGAAATAAGAACGCAGAAGGGCGGCCGCTGGCCGCCCTTCTTCATCCTGTAGTGCCGGCCGCTGGCCGGCTCCCGACAGCGCAGTACCGACCAACGGTCGGTACCTACCGGATGTGGTGACGACCAACGGTCGGCACCCACCGGGGGATCACGCCAGCGCCGGGTTCAACGTATACGTGCCATGCAGCGATGCTTCGGCCAGCACGTGCCCGTGCATCGCATGCAGCACATCGGCAGCGGTAAACGGCGTGGGCAGCTCCAGCTGCGCCACGTCCAGCGCGAACACGCGGAAGAAATAGCGGTGCACGCGCTCGTCGTTGAACGGCGGGTACGGGCCGTCATAGCCCAGGTACTGGCCGGCCATGTCCGGATTGCCGGCGAACCAACCGGTGAAATCGTTCAGGCCCTGGCGGCTGCCTTCCGGGCCGGCCGGCTGGGTCTTGCCGCGCACGGTGAAGCCGTCGCTGCAGCTGCCCGCGGCCAGCGCACGCACATCGGCGGGGATATCGGCCATCGCCCAGTGCGCGAAGTGGGCACGCGGTTGATCGCGTGGCACCGTGCAATCCTGCCGGCCGACCGTATCGGGCACGGTCGGCACATCCGGATCGATGCACAGCAGCGCGAACGACCGGGTGGCGGCCGGCACATCGTGCCAGGCCAGCTGCGGGTTGCGGTTGGGGGCGAAGCCTTCGGCATCGCCGGCCGCGAAGGTGGCGGCGATCGGTTGGCCGTTGGTGATGCTGTCACTGCTCAGATGCATACAGGTGTCCTCATTCTTCCGGGTAACCCAGGCGCACCGCGACCGAGGTCAGCAGCGCGAACGCCGGCCCCATCACCTCGCGGTAATCGCGCCAGTGGCCGGGGGCCATGCGGGCCGGGCCCAGCGTGCCGGCCGGCGGGAAACGCATGCCGAAGTGGGCACCGAGGTACTCGGCCATCGCCTGCGGATCGTTGCCGATCTCGTCGATCTTCAACAGCGCGTGCGGGTACAGGCTCTGCTCGTGCAGGGTGGCGACCTGGGCCAGCGCACGCGCCAGCCATTCGGCCGCTTCGTGCACCGAGGTCACCGCGAGCGGGGCCGGGGCACTGAAGGCGATCCACTCCAGCAGCATGTCGCGCGGGTCGCGCAGCACGATGACCAGGCGTGCCTCCGGCAGCTGGGGGCGCAGCGCCCACAGCAGCGCGTTGTCCCACCACAGCAGCCAATCGATCACCGCCCCGTCGGCGATGCCCCGGGCCGGCAACTGGCTGCGCCACTGCTCCACCAGTGCCTCGGGCGTGAGCTTGCCGGTCGAGAGCTCCTGCAGCGTGTGATAGCGCTGGAAGGGATCGTTGGGCGGCGTCGGCCCGAAGCGGTCACCACGCATCACCGGGCTGGCGGCGGCCATCGCGGCGACCACGCGTTCAACGCCGGAGCCGGGCGCGCCCCAGATGAACAGCGGGGCGATCGCATTGTCTTCAGCCACCGGCGCAAGGTCCGGCCAGCTCAGCGGTGCCTTGGCCTGCGGCGGCAGGGGCAGGCGCTGCGGCGCCTCGGCCGCATGCAGCTCGACCCATGTCCGCAGCGCATCGTGGTACTGGCCGGCACGGTCCTGCACTGAGCCCAGCCAGGCGCGCAGCCCCGCCCGGGCATCCTCCGGGGCCGTGTCCAGCAGCGCCTGCACGCGCGCGATCGCGGCAGCCGGCTCACGCGTGAGCAGTCCATCGACCAGGCGCACTTCACCGGAAACCCGGCCCGGCTCCAGCGCGACGATGCGCTCGGCCACGGCCTCGGCCTGGTCGGCTTCGTTGTTCATGTCGTGCAGGCGCAGACGCGTTTCCAGTGCCGGCAGGTGCTCCGGCATGGCCTGCAGCCAGCGTTCGCCCACGGCCACCGCTTCCGGGCCACCCACCGGTTCCACGGTAAGGCGCGCCATCCACAGGTCGTGCACCTCGGGATGATCGGCCAGGGTCGCATCCAGCGTCTCGCGGGCCTGCTGTTCACGGCCCAGGCGCTGCCACGCCATCAGCAGCAGCTGCAGCGTGTGCCGATCGGAGGGCCACTGCGCCAGCACCGGCAGCAGGTGCTCCAGCGCCTGCAACGGCTGGCCGGCCTGCAGTTCGAGCTCGCCGGCCAGGCGGCGCATGGCCGGCGTATCGCCGCCGGGCACGGCCAGGACCTGGCGCATCATGTCCGCTGCGCTCTCCAGGTTGCCCTGGCGCAGCGCGAGCTGGACGACCAGCCCCTGCAGGGCGGTGGTGGCCGGATTCAGGGCAAGTACCCGGCGGAAGGCCTGCTCGGCGAAGGCCAGCATGTCCTTGCCCAGGTAGGCAAAGCCCAGTGCGTAAAGCACCCGGGCATCATCCGGCAGCGCCTGGCTGGCCGCCGAGAGCTGGGCCAGCGCGCGATCCACCTCACCCCGGCGCAGCGCGACCATGCCCGAGAGGGCGGCCAGTTCCGGATGTTCCTCATCCACGCGCAGGCCCAGGCGGGTCAGGCGGTCGGCGTCGTCCACGTCATTGCGGGCCAGCGCCAGGTGCGCCTGCATCACGTACGCGGACAGTTCGTTGGGGTTGAGTTCGGCGGTGCGGTCCAGCGCCGAGCCGGCCGCGTCGAACTGGCGCAGGGCCAGCAACAGGCCGGCCTGCTGCAGATGCAGGTCGGCGTTGTCCGGCGCCAGCGTCAGGGCCTGCTGCAGGCTGGCCAGCGCGTCATCGAACTGGCCCTGCTGCTGCAGCGACAGCGACAGCCAGCGGTGCGCCTGCGGCTGCTCCGGCTCGGCCGCGATCCACTCGCGCGCCAGCTGCACGGCGTCGTCCACCGCATTGCGGCGCAGGGCTTGGAGAATCTGGTCTTGCATGACGGTCCGAACTCGAGGGCAAACCCCGATTGTAGCGGGGCCGGCCGGCCAGAACGGTTGTCAGGCCGGCGTGTTCGCCTCGATCCGCAGCCGCTGGGCCACCCAGCGCTCGGAGAAGCCATCACCACGCCAGTTTTCCAGGAAGCCGCAGTGGCCACCCCACGGGGCGATTTCCAGGTGGGCGTGGGCCGGCAGCCGCCAGCCGTTGAAGGTGGCGAACGGGATCACCGGGTCATCCTGCGCCATCAGGATGTCGGCCGGCACCTGCAGCCCGGCCAGGCGGTCGCCGGCGATGGAATACCCATCGAAGTAGGCCTGCAGCGAACCGAACTCGGTGTGGTGCTCGACCAGCCAGGCGGTCAGCGCGCGGATGTCCAGCTTGAGCACGCGGTCGTCCCAGTCGCTCAGCTCGGGGAACAGATCGCGCTTGCGACGCAGCGAGCCGGCCCATTTGCGCCGGAAGTACCAGTCGTACATCGCCGGGCCGTTCTCGATGCTCTCCATCGTGATCGCCGGGTCCAGCACCGGGCACACCGAGGCCACGCGGCGCAGCGGCACGCCGGCCGAGGGCGCGCGCAGGGCCAGGCGCAGCACGAAGTTGCCGCCCAGCGAATAGCCGGCGGCGACCAGCGGCAGCTCGGGCCAGCGGCGGGCGATGTCACCGGCTGCGTGCACCACTTCATCGATGCGGTTGGAGTGGAAGATGCCCGGGTTGAGGTGGTGGGTATTGCCATGGTCGCGGAAATTCAGCCGCACCACGTCGTAGCCCTCTTCCAGCAGCCGCGCGGCGGTCATGCGCATGTAGCTCGATTCGGCACTGCCTTCCCAACCATGCAGCAGCAGCGCCATGCCGACCGGCTGGCGCCCCTGGAGGTAGCTGTGCCAGCCCTGCAGGCGCACGCCCTCACCGCCATCGAGGATCAGCTCGTCGGTGTGCGCGCCGGTCGCCGCCAGCAGCACCAGCCCGCGCTGCATCCGCATCCGGCTCGAGCTGAGCATCGACTGCAAGTGCGGGTTGCGCAGCCAACGCGGGGGGTGATAGTCGGCAGCGGTCAACATGGGCGCGAGCCTGCTCCCGGCCGCGACGCTGGCGTGTGAAGGACCACCACCGCTTACTCGGCGGACATGGCCGCCAGGATGCGCGCGCGCGAGGTTTCCGCGATGCGGCGACGGCCTTCCAGATCGTGGGTATCAATGGGCGCGAGGAAGTGCACCTCGGCCCGCCGTGCCGGCTCTCCCAGCAGACGCAGGAAGTTGGCGAAGAAACTCTCTTTCGGGCCGAACGCGACAATGGTCTGCGCGTCACCGCGCCAGCCGTAGCGCAACGCGACCGGCTGCACCGGGACCTGGGTCTCGACCGCGGCCTGGAAGATGCGCGCATGGAAGGGGCCGACTTCATGGCCACCGCGGGTGCGCCCTTCCGGGAACACGCCCACTGCCTTGCCCTCGCGCAGGCGCACGACCATTTCCTGCATCACCCCACCCAGCGACTCGGTGCTGCCGCGCTGGTGGAAGATGGTCTGCCCGCGCGCGGCCAGCCAGCCGACCACCGGCCAGCCGGCGATCTCCTGCTTGGCCACGAAACCCATCATGCGCTGGCTGTGCAGCATCGAAATATCGACCCAGCTGACATGGTTGGCCACGAACAGCACCGCACCCGGCAGCGGTGTGCCGATCCGGTGCAGGCGGAAGCCGAAGATCCACATCAGCGCGCCCGACCAGGCGTTCACCGCCGCATGCTCGAACGTGCGCTGGCCCACGCGCACGCGCCCCCACGGCGGCAGCATGGCGATCAGCAGCATCGGCAGGAACAGCAACAGGTGGACCAGCAGCAGCGGTACGCGGTACAGGTAACGGCACACACGCGCCACGCCGCCACGTGAGGCCGGAGTGGGGGAATTCATCCGCGAACGATACCCGAGCGCCGCAGGCTCTGCCAGCGGAATCCGGACAAATCGATGGCAGGCCCAAGCCAGCCGCCGCACGCTGTCAAGCCAACGGCCACCGGCGGCACAACGGCCGTGCGCACATGCGCCGGCGCACTGTCATGAGCCACGCAACACAGCATCCGTGCCATGCGTGCGATCAGCCCGGGCGCACCGCGGGCACCACCGCCAGGGTCAACCGCGACGTGCAGACCAGCTTGCCGGCCGCGTCCTCGATGCGGATGTCCCACACCTGGGTGCTGCGCCCCACATGGACCGCACGCGCGGTGCCGGTGACCGTGCCGGCGCGCACCGCGCGGATGTGGTTGGCATTGATCTCCAACCCGACGCAGACCTCGCTGGTGGTATCCACGCACAGGTTGCCGGCGCTGCTGCCGAGGGTTTCGGCCAGCACGACGGAAGCTCCGCCATGCAGGATGCCGTACGGCTGGCGGGTGCGTTCGTCCACCGGCATGGTGGCGCTGATCCAGTCCTCGCCCGCCGCGGTGAACACGATGCCCAGGTGCTCGATGAGCGTGTTGCGGCTGAGCGTGTTGAGCGCCTGGATCGACACCGCGTCGCGGAATACCTGGGGCATGCAGCTTCTCCGTGGGGTTGCAGATTTACAGAATCGGAACCAGCCCGGCGCCGAAGGCGGTGAGCATGCGCACCAGCAGCCACTTCGGCCCGACATTCACCTCGGGGAAATCCCCGACGGCGACATAGCAGGTGTGGAAGGCCGGGTCCTGCCGCTTGAGCGGATCCGGGCACTCGGGCCCGGGCTGGAACTCGTAATCGGTGGCGTAGCGCCACGGCCAGAAATCGAGCACGGGCAGCGCCTCGGAGGCCTTGCCGACACTGTAGTTCAGGCCGGACAGGACCGGCGGCTTGGCACGCGGCGCGACCACCCAGGAGTTCTGCGGGTGGATGTCGCGCAGGATGCTCTGCGCCAGCGCCTCGGCGAACACCGGGTCATCGATGATCACCGCGCCTTCGGTGTTGTAGTTCTCGCTGCGCGGGTCGAAGTTATGGGTGCCGATCACGCCGATGCGGCGATCCACCACCATCGATTTGGCGTGCAGGCCCATGCGGGCGCCCTTGCGGGTGACCGGCAGCGGCTTGTTGACCGCCTTGGTGCCCAGGAACGAGGGCCGGGTTTCAGCACGCAGCACGCGGCGCTCCACTTCGCTGCCATCGGTACTGCGGCGGCGCCCGCTGGCGCTGTTGCGGTCGGCGTTGCCACGGCGCGGGCCATCGCTGGCACGGCCGTCGCTGCCAGCGCGCGCATTGCTGCCGGCCGCGCTGCCCCCAAGCAGGCTGCTGCGCTTGCCCTGCGACGGCGGCGCCTCGGAACCCAGCGGTGCCGGCAGCAGGTTGCGGTAGTCCACCGGGGCATCGAGCGGGAACGGTTTGAACTCGTAGATGTTGAACCCGAGCTCACGCAGGTTGCGGCGTTTGTACTTGTAGGACAGCGCGTAGACGATCGGGTTGTCGGTGGCGGCCAGGCTGTTGGTGGACACCACCACGCGCGGTGCCTGCTCGCGTTTGCGCAGGTCGCGGAACAGGCGCTGCGCCGGCTTGGACAACACCAGGTACGGTGTCTGCAGCAGCACTTCGGATTGTGCGCTGGCGATCAGCGCATCCAGCTGCGGCTCGGTCACGTGCTGGCCGTTGGCCGGCTGGCTGGCACGTTCGCGGCGATGCTTGCGCGGCAGATCGGCGACGTACTGCACCGAGGCCACGGGCAGGGCGGTATCGACGAAGGTGCGGCGCACGTAGTCCGGATCGTCGGCCTCTTCACTGACCCGCTCGACCCGCTCGGGCCGCCGGAAGTCGGCCGGCGGCATGGCCGGCACGCCCTGGCGCAGCAGCGTGCGGCCGACATCGTTGAGGCGCTCGGCCGGAACACTGCGCGGCGCGCGCCAGAACGCATCGAAATTGGCGGCCATCTCACGCACTTCCGGGCCGGCCACGATCACATCGCGGTCGCGGAAGTTGTATTCGCTGTCCCAGTCGTAATAGTCGTCCTGGTAGTTGCGCCCACCGACCACGCCCAGTGCATCGTCGACCACCAGCAGCTTGTTGTGCATGCGCTGATTGAAACGGCGGAAGCAGCACACCACGCTGGCGGCGTAATCGAAGTAGTTCAGGCGCGCCTTGCCGAAGGTCGGGTTGTAGACCCGCAGTTCGAAGTTGGCATGGCTGCCGGACAGGGCGCCGAGGATCTCCAGGTCGGAGATCGCCGAGAGCTGGTCGATCAGCACCCGCACCTTGACCCCGCGGCGGGCGGCCGCCTGCAGTTCGTCCAGGACCAGCCGGGCGCTGTCGTCCTTGTCGAAGATGTAGGTCTGCAGGTCGATGCTGCGCGTGGCGCTGCGGATCAGGTTCAAGCGCGCGACGAGGGAAACTTCCCCTTCGTCGAGGATGGTGGCGTAGTGGCGCGGCTGGCCGGCATGCGATTCGGCGAAGGCACGGCCACCGAGGGCACGCAGCGGCGAATCCAGCGCGCAGCGGTCCGGCTGGGCGCAGTCGACCACGGTCGAACGCGCCTGTACGGCGATGCCGGCGGCGCGCTCGCGCTCGGCGTTGGACAGCGAAGCACAGCCGCTACCCAGCAACAGCGTTGCCAGCACCAACAGACGCAGCAATGGGTTCACGGTTTCGGCGCCTCGCTCAGACGCGCACGCAATACAAAGGTCACTCGATCACTCAGGGCAAGCTGCCAGCTGTCCATTCCATACCGGCCACGCTGGACGGTACCGCGGCTGACCACGTCGCAATCATACCCGGCCCGGGCACACTGCGGCGGCTCGACCCGCAGCGTTTCCGGGTGGCTGACCCCGCGCAGGATCAGCCGGCCCTGGATGCTGCCCCCCTTGTCGACCACCTCGGGCCAGTAGGGCAGCGAGTCGAACTCGACCACCGGGTAGCGGGCCGCATCGAAGAACTCCTCGCCCCGCATCCAGCCGGTGTAGCGGGCCTTGCCGGGGATCTCGACATAGCGGGTGAACATCCGCAGGTGCACCTGGTGGCGACCGTCGGAGAGCACTTCGATGTTGCCTTCAAAGCGGGGGAAGATGCCCTCGATGCGCTGCCCCAGCCGCGTCCGGATCTCAAACCCGAAGCGCGAGGTGGCCGTATCGAAGGCAAGGGCCTGGCTGGTGGCGGCCGGCACCGACGACGGCGGGGCGGCATGGGCCGCCCCTGCCATCAACAGCAGCCCGACCCACGCCGCGCGGACTGCCCACACGGGTTACGGCCACCAGAAGGCGGTCAGGCTGGCCACACCCGGCTCGATGGCAGCCTCACGGTCGAAGGCCAGGACCGCGATTCCGCCCGGTGGCATGCCCCGGTAATCACTGCTGGTGCCTTCGCTCATCAGGGCGACCAGTTGTTCCAGGCCCGGGTTGTGCCCGACCACCAGCAGGCGGTCGACGTCCCGGCGCGCATCGATCAGCCCCATCAAGGTGCCCGGGGTGGCCTCGTAGACGGCATCCTCCAGGCGCTTTTCGACGAAGCCGGTGATGCCCAGCACGGCCTCCAGGGTTTCGCGGGTCCGCCGCGACGGCGAGCAGAGCACGCAGTCGGGGAGCAGGTTGTTTTCCTTCAGCCAGCGGCCGGCGGCCTCGGCTTCGGCCAGACCGACCGGCGACAGCGGGCGGTCCAGATCGGCCTGGCCGGTGCTGGCGGCTTCGGCATGGGCGTGACGCAGCAGTATCAGTTCTCGCATGGGATCTCTCGTGTCAGGCTTTCTTCAGCCACTTCAACAGCGGCTCCCAGTCACTCTGGTGCTCGCGCACCTGGGCCGAGCGGTAGTCGAACAGACTCCGTCCCAGCCCGACCATCACCACATAGCTCTGGCTGTCGCGCAACTGCGCAACGACCTCGTAAGGCCAATCGGCCAACATCTGTATCGCCTGTTGCGAGGTCTGCGTCCAGGGTTTGGTGCGGTTGAGCACCAACCCGACCGGCAGGCTGCGGTCATGGACGCGGGCCACGCGCGACAGGCTGTTGAGGAAGCCGACGATGGCTTCGATGTCCAGCGCGGAAGGCAGCACGGGGACCACCACCGCATCGGCAACGTCAAGGAAATGCGGAATATCGTCGGCCATCGCACCGGCCGGCGCATCGATGATGACTTCGTCGGTGCCGTCGGGAACCAGTCGTTCCCAGCTCTTTTTGCGGTACACGTCGATCGGCAGCACGGCGCTTTCCAGGACCGAGCGGCGTTGTGCCCAGCGTGTGCTGGAGCCCTGTGGATCGGCATCGGCCAGGACGGTCCGCTTGCCTTCCAATGCCGAATGCGCCGCCAGGTGGGTGGCGACGGTGGTTTTGCCCACCCCGCCTTTGGAACCGGCCACCAGGATCGTCTTCATGCAGGCCTCGCTTCCGGGGAACGTCTCCGCAGCCTACACCGGCGCCTGTGACGGAGATAGTCGCGGCGCTGAACCAGAACCGGCGCCCACGGCTTTGCTATCGTGGATGGTTCCAATGGACTGACCGCCCGCATGAGCGAACTACAGGACCTGAGCGCGCTGATCCGCGCCAACACGCCGCTGATCATCATCGAGACCCAGGATGAAGGCCGGGTGGTCGAGCTGTTCCGGCAGACCCTGATGCATGTCTGGCGCGCCCTGCACCGCTGGTCGATCACCGAGGGGCTGCGCCGGATCGACATGGACCGCGAGGACGACCCGGTCGGCCCGCCCGACGCCAGCGCGGCCCTGCAGATGATCCGCCAGGCCGAGCAGCGCGGCATCTACCTGCTGCTCGATTTCCATCCCTACCTGGGCTATGCCAGCCACCAGCGCGCCCTGCGCGACCTGATCCAACGGCGCCACTGCCAGGCCCACGTGCTGGTCCTGATCGGGGCCAAGGTGGAACTGCCGGCCGAGCTGGAAGCGCTGGCCACCCGTTTCAATCCGCGCCTGCCCGACCTCAACGCGCTGTTGAAGATGCTGCGCGAGGAAGCCGAAGCCTATGCCCGCGAACATGGCGGGCGGCGCGTGGAGGTGGACAACGAGGCGGTCCAGAAGATCCTGCACAACCTGCGCGGGCTGAGCCTGGTCGACGCGCGGCGGATCGCCCGCCAGCTGATCTTCGCCGACGGTGCGCTCAGCCAGGACGACCTGCCGCAGCTGGCCCGGCTCAAGTTCGAGCTGCTCAACCGCGCCGGCCACCTGCACTACGAATACGACACCACCCGCTTCGCCGACGTGGCCGGTGCCAACCGGCTCAAGCGCTGGGTCAACCAGCGCCGCCCGGTCTTCCTCGGCGGCACCGGCCCGGCGGGCCTGGACCCGCCCAAGGGCATGCTGCTGCTGGGCGTGCAGGGCTGCGGCAAGTCGATGCTGGCCAAGGCGACGGCCGCCGGTTTCGGCGTGCCGCTGCTGCGGCTGGATTTCGGCAGCCTGTATGACAAGTACCACGGCGAGACCGAGAAGAACCTGCGCGATGCGCTGGCCTCGGCCGAGCTGCTGGCGCCGTGCGTGCTGTGGATCGACGAGATCGAGAAAGGCCTGGCCAGTGGCGGCGAAGATGGTGGCGTCTCGCGCCGCGTGCTCGGCCACCTGCTGACCTGGCTGGCCGAACGCAAGGGCACGGTGTTCATCGTCGCAACCGCCAACCAGGTCCATGAGCTGCCGGCCGAGCTGCTGCGCAAGGGGCGTTTCGATGAGATCTTCTTCGTCGACCTGCCCGATGCCAACACCCGGGTGGAACTGCTGCGCCTGCACCTGGGCAAGCGCCAGCTCAACGCCGACGATTTCGCGCTGCCGGCGCTGGCGGCCGCGGCGGACGGATTCTCCGGGGCGGAGATCGAACAGGCGGTGGTCGCCGGGCTGTACGCCGCACACGCCGAATCACGCGGGCTGGATACCCAGCTGCTGATGCAGGAGATCCGCGGCAGCCGGCCGTTGTCGGTGCTGATGGCCGAGCAGGTCACCGCGCTGCGCGAGTGGGCCCGCGGGCGCACCGTCAGCGCGGACGCGTAGCGCCTGACCGTTGGCCGGCTGCCGGATCACGGCGACCCAGGAAGACCGGCCCCGCGCTGCAGCACCCACACCCACGCCGGCAGCGTCACCAGCGACAGCAGGATGCCGTAGCCGACGAGCGCGGCAGCCAGGCGCGGGGCCAGGCGATGTGACATCGCCAGCGCGGCGGCGGTGATCATGGTCGGCATCGCCGACTCCAGCACATTGGCCTGCAGCATTGCACCCTGCAGGCCGAACACCCACGAGATCGGCAGCGCCAGCGCCGGCATCACCAGCAGCTTCAACAGCAACCCGATGCCCAGTGGCTTGAGCTCGTCCAATGGCAGGCGCAGCTGGATCGAAAAACCGACCGCCAACATCACCAGCGGCAGCATCGCATCGGCCAGCTGCTTCAGCCCGGTGCCGATCCAGCCCGGCGGCTGCTCAGGCATCAAGGTCAGCGCGAACAGCAACGCCCACAGCGGCGGGAACTTCGCGATCCGCAGCAGGATCTGCGCGGCGGTGGGCGGGGTGTCGCCGCTGTAGCGCGCGATCACGTACAGACCAAAGGTGGACAGCAGCACGAAGGTGCCGAACTGGTCGTAGACCACCGCATAGGGCAGGGCGTGATCGCCGAGCAGCGCGCGTACCATCGGGTAGCCGATGAAGCTGGAGTTGGCCAGCGCCACGCAGATCAGCAGCACTGCATGCACATCGCGGGCAAAGCCGAACGCGCGCGTGGCCAGGCTCACCAGGGCGAGCGTGCACAGCATCAACAGCCACGGCGTGGCGACCAGCCCGATCAGGCTGGTGTCCAGATGCAGCCGCGGGACATAGATCAGCACCGCCGCCGGCAGGCACACGTACAGCACGATGCGGTTGAGCACATCGGCCGTGTTCTCCGGCAGCGCGCGCAGCCGCGAGAACGCCATGCCCAGGCCGAGCATGGTCAGGATCAGAGCGAATGCGTCGAAAGCCATCGCGACAGCCTAGCCCAATCGCCTGCATGGCACGTTCCGACCATGGTCGAAGCCCGCATCGCCCGCGCTAGGGCAGGCCAGCCCGCCTGCACGGGCCGGCCTGCGGAATCATGGCCAGGCCGGTGGCTTCTCGGCCCACGCACGCTGCACCTCGGCCAGCGTGCTGCGCTCGCTGTCGCGCCAACCAGGCAGCAGTTCGGCGTAGCGATCGGCCCCACTCCACTGTTGCGGCTCGGTGCGCACGGCGGCGGCGTACCACTGCACGGCTTCGGTCTTGCGGCCCAGCGTCCACAGCGCCAGCGCGAAGGTGGGCGGCACCCATGCCGGATTCCCGCGCAGCGTGTTCTGCGCCGCGGTCCATTGCACCAACGCCGCGTCGGCCTCACCCAGCCGGAACAGATCCCAGCCGTAGTTCCAGCGCACCGACCGACCGGGCACCGAACTGGCCGATGCGGTCGTCGCGGCCTGTTCGTACAGACTGCGCCCCAGCTCGGGCCGGCCCTGCGCGATCGCCACGCCGGCCAGCTGCACGGTCGCTTCCAGGCTCTTGCGGCCGCGCTCGCGCTGCTTCATCAATTGGTCGACGAGCTCCCCGCCCTGGCCCTGCACCACCACCATCGGGGCGGCCGCCACGTCGTTGTCGAAGTAGAACTCCTGCACGGCCGGCAGCGATTGCGCCGACGCGTTGAACACACACGCCCCCATGGCCAGCATCACGCCGGCCACCATCTGTCTTGCAATTGCCATGCAAACTCCCCCAGGTTGTCACAACAACCTCCCCTCCTGATCCTAACCGCAGCATGCGCCGGACACCAAGCGCGGCCGACCAGCGGTCGGCGCTAGCCGGCGCGCCGCCACACCCGCAGGCGGTTGTTGGCCGGCATCGCCACGTCCTCGATCAGCTGCAGGCCCGCCCCCGCCGCCAGCGCATCCACCGCCTCGGCGTCGCGGATGCCCGAGGCCGGGTCCCGCGCCTTGAGCCATGCGTCGAACTGGCGGTTGCTGTCGCTGCTGTACTCGCCATGGGCATTGAACGGACCGTAGATACAGACCACGGCACCGGCCGCCATGACTGCCGGCAGCCCGGCAAACAGTGCCTGGACGTGCGCCCAGCTCATGATGTGCAGGGTGTTGGCACTGAACACCGCATCGAACGCCAACGGCGCGTCCGGCGGCAGCGGCCCGAGCCCGGGCGCGGGGGACAACACGGCCTGCAGCGGCCACGGGGCCGGTGTGTTGGGGAGGCCCGCGGCGTCCAGCCGCTCGGCGATGCCCGGCAGGTGATCCGGATGGTCACTGGCCTGCCACTGCAGGTGGGGCAGTGCCGCCGCGAAGGACTCGGCGTGCTGGCCGGTGCCGCTGCCGATCTCCAGCACCCGGTGGCGGTCGGCGAGGTGGCGCTGCAGCACCGCCAGGATCGGCGCGCGGTTGCGGTCGCAGGCCTCGGACCAGCGTATCTGGCTCATCGCAATGTCACATCGGCAGGGAATCGGTGTCCATCCAACCATGACCGCAGTCACTTGTGCCACTGTGCGATGCCACCGAAAGTCGAAGACTTGTCCAACGCCGGCCGCCTGCGCGCCGCCGGCCGTCCTTGGGGGATGTGAGCTGTGCAACGTCGTGAGTTTCTAGCGCTGTCTGGAATGGGCCTGGCGGGCCTGGTACTGCCGCATGGCCGGCTGATCGCCGCCGAGCAGCTGCTCGAACCGGGCGATGCGGGTCGCCGCAAGGCCCTGGCCGAGGCCGCGCTTGCCGCCGCCAAACGCGCCGGCGCCAGCTACTGCGATGTGCGCATCGGCCGGTACCTCAACCAGGCGATCATCACCCGCGAGGCCAACGTCCAGAACGTCACCAACAGCGAATCCTCGGGCATCGGCATCCGGGTGATCGTCAATGGCGCCTGGGGCTTTGCCGCCACCCACCAGCAGACCCCGGCCGCGGTGCTGGCCACGGTCGAGCAGGCCGCGGCGGTCGCCCGCGCCAACGCCGGCATCCAGAGCCGCCCGGTACAGCTGGCGCCGGTGACCGGCGTGGGTGACGTGAGCTGGAAGACCCCGATCCGCAAGAACGCGATGGCGGTACCGATCAAGGACAAGGTCGAGATGCTGCTGTCGCTGAATGCGGCCGCGCTCAATGCCGGCGCCGACTTCATCAACTCCACCCTGTTCCTGGTCAACGAACAGAAGTTCTTCGCCTCCAGCGACGGCTCGTTCATCGACCAGGACGTGCACCGGATCTGGCTGCCGTTCACCGCCACCGCGATCGACAAGGCCAGCGGCAAGTTCCGTACGCGCGCCGGGCTGTCCTCGCCGATGGGCATGGGCTACGAATTCCTCGATGGCGACGCGCGCGGCAAGATCGCGTTGCCGGGCGGCGTGGTCGCCTACCGCGATTCCTACGACCCGGTCGAAGATGCCATTGCCGCCGCCCGCCACGCCCGGGAGAAGCTCAAGGCGCCGTCGGTCAAGCCGGGCAAGTACGATCTGGTGCTGGACCCGTCCAACCTGTTCCTGACGATCCATGAGAACGTCGGCCACCCGCTGGAGCTGGACCGCGTGCTCGGCTACGAAGCCAACTACGCCGGCACCAGCTTCGCCACGCTGGACAAGCGCGAGGCGGGCTTCCGCTGGGGCAGCGACATCGTCAACTTCTTCGCCGACAAGACCGCCCCGGGCAGCCTGGGCGCGGTGGGCTACGACGATGAAGGGGTCAAGACCAAGCGCTGGGACCTGGTCAAGGACGGCATCCTGGTCAACTACCAGGCCACCCGCGATGAGGTGCACCTGCTCGGCGAGAAGGAAAGCCACGGCTGCAGCTACGCCGATTCGTGGTCCAGCGTGCAGTTCCAGCGCATGGCCAACGTGTCGCTGGCGCCGGGCAAGGCCCCGCTGAGCGTGGCCGACATGATCAAGAACGTGGAGAACGGCATCTACATCCACGGCCGCGGCTCGTACTCGATCGACCAGCAGCGCTTCAACGCGCAGTTCGGCGGCCAGCTGTACTACCAGATCAAGAACGGCCAGATCACCGGCATGGTCGAGGATGCCGCCTACCAGATCCGCACGCCGGAGTTCTGGAATGCCTGCAGCGCGATCTGCGACGAGCGCGATTTCCGCTTCGGCGGCTCGTTCTTCGATGGCAAGGGCCAGCCGGGCCAGGTCTCGGCGGTCTCGCATGGCTCGGCGACCGCGCGCTTTGATGGCATCAACATCATCAACACCGCACGCAGCCTGGGATGAGCCCGTCCCTGCTCCGTGCCGAATGTCACTACCGCGGCGCACGCATGGCCGCAAGAATCGGCTGTGCCGCCGCGGCGGTCGCCCTGATGTCGCTGTTTCCCTGCCACCCCCACACCGACGTGGAGAGCTGCCTTGCAAAGACGTGACTTCCTCGCCCTGACCGGGCTTACCGCTGGCGGACTGATCGTGCCGTCGTTCTTCGGCAAGGTCATTGCCGCCGAGCAACTGCAGAGCAGCCTCGACCCGGCCCTGAAGAAGCGCCTGGCCGACGCCGCCCTGGCCGCTGCGCGCCAGGCGGGCGCGACCTACTGCGATGTGCGTATCGGCCGCTACCTGCGCCAGTACGTGATCACCCGCGAGGACAAGGTCCAGAACGTGGTGAACACCGAGTCGACCGGCGTGGGCATCCGCGTGATCGTCAACGGCGCCTGGGGCTTTGCCGCCACCAACCAGCTTGGCACCACCGACGTGGCGCGTGCCGCACAGCAGGCGGCGGCGATCGCCAAGGCCAACGCCGGCGTGCAGACCGCGCCGGTGCAGCTGGCTGCCGCGCCCGGCGTGGGTGAGGTCTCCTGGCGCACCCCGATCCGCAAGAACGCGATGGACGTGCCGATCAAGGAAAAGGTCGAGCTGCTGCTGGACGTCAATGCAGGCGCGATGGGCGCCGGCGCCAGCTTCGTCAACTCGATGCTGTTCCTGGTCAACGAACAGAAGTACTTTGCCTCCACCGACGGCTCCTACATCGACCAGGATGTGCACCGCATCTGGGCACCGATGACGGTCACCGCCATCGACAAGAGCACCGGCAAGTTCCGCACCCGCTCGGGGCTGTCCTCGCCGATGGGCCTGGGCTACGAGTACCTCGATGGCGTCGGCACCGGCAAGGCGGTCTCGCCCAACGGCGTGGTCAACTACCGCAACTCCTACGACATGAAGGCCGATGCGATCGCCGCGGCCAGGCAGGCGCAGGAGAAGCTCAAGGCCCCGTCGGTGAAGCCGGGCAAGTACGACCTGATCCTGGATCCCTCGCACACCTGGCTGACCATCCACGAGTCGGTCGGCCATCCGCTGGAACTGGACCGCGTGCTCGGCTACGAAGCCAACTACGCCGGCACCAGCTTCGCCACGCTGGACAAGCGCGAGCAGCATTTCCAGTACGGCAGCGACAAGGTCAACATCTTCGCCGACAAGACCCAACCGGGCAGCCTCGGTGCGGTCGGCTACGACGATGAAGGCGTCAAGACCAAGCGCTGGGACCTGATCAGCGAAGGCAAGCTGGTGGATTACCAGACCATCCGCGACCAGGCCCACATCCTCGGCAAGACCGAGTCCGATGGTTGCTGCTATGCCGATTCGTGGTCCAGCGTGCAGTTCCAGCGCATGGCCAACGTCTCCATGGCACCGGGCAAGACCAAGCTGAGCGTGGCCGACATGATCAAGGACGTCGAGAACGGCATCTACATCATCGGCGACGGCTCGTTCTCCATCGATCAGCAGCGGTACAACGCGCAGTTCGGTGGCCAGCTGTTCTATGAAATCAAGAACGGCCAGATCACCCGCATGCTCGAGGACGTGGCCTACCAGATCCGCACGCCGGAGTTCTGGAATGCCTGCACCGCCGTGGCCGATGAAAGCGACTACCGCCTGGGCGGCTCGTTCTTCGACGGCAAGGGCCAGCCGGGCCAGGTCTCGGCGGTCTCGCACGGTTCGTCCACCGCGCGCTTCAACGGCATCAACGTCATCAACACCGCGCGCAGCCTCGGCTGACCGGTCAGGAGCCCCAATCCATGAGTATCTTCACCGAAGCCCAGGCCAAGGCCATCCTCGACAAGGTCATCGCGCTCTCCAAGGCCGATGAATGCACTGCCGTGCTGGCCGGCTCGATCGACGGCAACATCCGTTTCGCACTGAACAATGTCTCCACCAGCGGCATCGTCGACAACACCGAACTGGCCGTCACGGTCGCCTTCGGCAAGCGCGTCGGCACCGCCTCGATCAACGAATTCGACGATGCCGCGCTGGAACGCGTGGTGCGCCGCGCCGAGGATCTGGCCCGCCTGGCCCCGGAGAACCCGGAGTTCCTGCCGGCGATCGGCAAGCAGACCTACCGGCCCAGCCCGACCTTCAGCGAATCCACTGCGGCGATCGACCCGGCCTTCCGCGCCAAGGTCGCCGCCGACTCGATCGCGCCGTGCCGTGGCAACGGTCTGATCGCGGCCGGCTTCCTGGAAGACGGCCAGAGCTTCTACGCCACCGCCAACAGCAACGGCAACTTCGGTTACCAGCGCGGCACCAACTTCGACTACACCTGCACCGTGCGCACCGAAGACGGCCGCGGCTCGGGCTGGGTGGGTCGCAACCTCAAGGATGCCGCCGATTTCAAGGCCGACCAGGACATCCGCATCGCCATGCGCAAGGCCACCGAATCGGCCGAGGCCAAGGCGCTGGAGCCGGGCAAGTACACGGTGATCCTGGAGCCGGCGGCGGCGGCCGGCCTGATCAGCTTCATGATGAACTTCTTCGATGCGCGCTCGGCCGATGAAGGCCGCAGCTTCCTGTCCAGGAAGGGCGGCGGCAACAAGCTGGGCGAGCAGGTCTACGACCCGCGCGTGACCATGGTCGCCGACCCGTGGCACCCCGAAGCCGCCGTGCTGCCGTGGGACAACGAAGGCCAGCCGCGCGAGAAGCTGGACATCATCAAGGACGGCAAGATCGCCAACCTCAACTACTCGCGCTTCTGGGCGCAGAAGCAGGGCAAGACCGCCAACGCGCGCCCGGGCAACCTGCTGATGTCCGGTGGCGACAAGAGCACTGCCGAGCTGGTCCGTGGCACCCAGAAGGGCATCCTGGTCACGCGCACCTGGTACATCCGCATGGTCGATCCGCAGACCGTGCTGCTGACCGGCCTGACCCGCGATGGCACCTTCTACATCGAGAACGGCCAGATCAAGCACCCGGTGAAGAACTTCCGCTTCAACGAGTCGCCGGTGATCATGCTCAACAACATCGAAGAGCTGGGCAAGCCGGTGCGTGTGGCCGGTGACGAATCCAGCCTGGTGATGATGATCCCGCCGATGAAGCTGCGCGATTTCACCTTCACCTCGTTGTCCGACGCGGTCTGATGAACGGTCGTGACGGCCACTGGCCGTCTCCCCGGCTGGCCGGTTGCTCCCGGGAACGTGCGCGGCGATGAACCGCGCACAGTTCCTGCGGCTGATGCTGGGCAGTGCGGCGTTCGCAGCCCTGCCCGCGCCGGCGCGCGCCCAGGCCGGGCGGTACGACTTCTGGTTCACCCGCCTCAAGTACGACTCCGGCGACTGGGACGTGGACGCGCGCATGCCGTCCAACGTGATCACCTCGCTGATCGATTACACCACCCTGCGCGTGGACCCCACCGAGCACGTGATCGCGCTGTCCGATCCGCGCATGCTGGAGGCACCGTTCTGCTACCTGGCCGGGCACAAGCTGGTCGAGTTCAATGCCGCCGAGCGGCAGAACTTCGTGCGTTACGTGCGCAATGGCGGTTTCGTGTTCGTCGATGACTGCAACCACGATATCGATGGTCTGTTCGCGAAGTCCTTCGAAGCACAGATGGCCAAGCTGTTCGGGCCGAAGGCGCTGAACAAACTGCCCAACAACCACGCGCTCTACCGCAGTTTCTTCCACTTCCCCGAGGGCCCGCCGGCCACCGGGTTCGAGCTCAATGGCTGGGGCGATGATCTGGTCCACGATTACCTCAAGGGCATCCAGATCGATGGCCGCCTCGGCGTGCTCTACAGCAACAAGGATTACGGGTGTGAGTGGGACTACGACTGGCGCAACAAGCGCTTCCTGGCCGAAGACAACACCCGTTTCGCGGTCAACATCGTGATGTATGCCTTGAACAGCTGAGCTTCTTCCTGCTTTTTCAGCCACGCGTGGCGTGGCTCTACGCCGATCCTGCGAGTGCCTTATGACGACCGACCGCCTTGATGCCCTTCTCCCCAAACTGCAGCAGCTGCGCGGTGCGTTGGCCCAGGCCGTGGTCGGCCAGCACGCGGTGGTCGAACAGCTGCTGATCGGCCTGCTGGCCGGCGGCCACTGCCTGCTCGAGGGCGCCCCCGGGCTGGGCAAGACCCTGCTGGTGCGCTCGCTCGGGCAGGCACTGGAGCTGCAGTTCCGGCGCGTGCAGTTCACGCCCGATCTGATGCCCAGCGACATCCTCGGTACCGAGCTGCTGGAAGAGGACCACGGCACCGGCCACCGTCACTTCCGGTTCCAGAAGGGTCCGATCTTCACCAACCTGCTGCTGGCCGACGAGCTCAACCGCACCCCGCCCAAGACCCAGGCCGCACTGCTGGAGGCGATGCAGGAGCGCACCGTCAGCTACGCCGGCACCACGTATGCGTTGCCGGCGCCGTTCTTCGTGCTGGCCACGCAGAACCCGATCGAACAGGCCGGTACCTACCCGCTGCCGGAGGCCCAGCTCGACCGCTTCCTGCTGCATGTGCGGGTGGACTATCCCACCGAACAGGAAGAGCGCGACATCCTGCTGCAGACCACCGGCAGCGCCAACGGCAGCGTCCCCAAGGTGATGGAGGCTGACGAGGTCCTGGCGCTGCAGTCAGCCGTGCGCGAGGTCCACATCAGCGACGACGTACTCACCTGGATCACCCGCCTGGTGCGTGCCAGCCGCCCGGGCAGCGACGCACCGGCGGCGGTGAACCAGTGGATCAAGTGGGGCGCCGGCCCGCGTGCCGGGCAATCGCTGGTGCTGGCGGCCAAGGCGCGCGCACTGCTGCAGGGCCGCTTCGCGGCCACCCGCGAGGACGTGCAGGCGCTGGCGGCACCGGTGATGCGTCACCGCCTGCTGCTGTCCTTCGCTGCCGAGGCCGAGCAGAAGAGCGCCGACGACGTGGTCGCCGCGCTGCTGCAGGCCGTGCCGTTCCCGGGTTGATCCGCACACCGTGAGCCGCAACGCACCGATCGCGATCCCCGCCGATGTCCGCAGCCGCCTGAAGGCGCTGCGGCTGCTGCCACGGCGTGCACGCGGCGCGCACGGCATCGGCCAGCACGCCAGCCGCAGCCGCGGCGCCGGGCTGGAGTTCGCGCAGTACCGCGCCTACGAGCCGGGTGACGAACTTCGCCAGATCGACTGGAAGCTCTACGCGCGCTCGGACCGCTTCTTCGTGCGTGAATCCGAACGCGAAAGCCCGATCACGACCTGGGTGCTGATCGATGCGACCGCCTCGGCGCGCCAGAGCGACCGTGCGCGACCGGACTGGTCGCGCCTGGACCACCTCTGCGCCACCGCCGCCTGCCTGGTCGAACTGGCCCTGCAGCAAAGCGACCGCTTCGGCGTGATCGCCATCAGCGGCGAGGGCGTGCAACTGGTCCCCGCCGGGCACGGCCCGCGCCAGCGCGACCGCGTGCACCTGCTGCTGCGCCAGCTCCGGGCCAGCGGCACGTGGCCGCCGGTCACTTCCCTGGCCCCGGTCTGGGAGCGGGTGCAGGCCGGCGACCTGCTGGTCGCGCTGGGCGACGGTTTCGACGAGGGCGGCATCGTGCTGCTGGAGCGGCTGGCCGCCGCCCGCCGCGAGGTGCTGCACCTGCAGGTACTGACCGCCGAAGAGCGCGATTTCCCGTTCACCGACGGCCACCGTTTCCGCGATCCGGAAACCGGCGATGAGCTGCTGGGCGACGGCCGTGCGATCCGTGCCGAATACCTGGCCCGTTTCGATTCCGCCCAGCGCGCGTTGCAGGCGCGATTGCAGAGCAGCGGCATCGTGCATGCCACCGGCTATCTCGACCAGCCGCTGGATCAGCCGCTGCGTGCGCTGCTCGGTGCCGGAGGCGGCGCGTGAGCCTGCTGTTTCCACTGGGGTTGCTGGCACTGGCGGCCTGGCTGGTCCCGCTCCTGATCCACCTGGCGCGTCGGCACCAGTACGCGCCACTCGACTTCGCCGCGCTGCGCTGGCTGCAGGCCCGGATCCGGCCGCGCCAGAAGATCCGCTTCGACGCGTGGCCGCTGCTGCTGGTGCGGCTGCTGCTGCTGGCTGCACTGGCCCTGTTGCTGGCGCGGCCGGTGCTGCACGGTGGCGCCGTCGACATCCACCCGGTCACGGTGGTCGCCCCTGGTCTGGGCGGTACGGCCCTGCGTGGCCAGGACGCGAAGGGAGATTGGCGCTGGCTGGCTCCGGGCTTCCCCGCACTGGCCGATGCCGCCCCGGCGCCCACGCAACCGCTGTCCAGCCTGCTGCGCGAGCTGGACCAGACACTGCCTGCCGGCGCACCGCTGACGGTGTACGTGCCCGACCCGATGCCCGGGCTGGATGGCGAGCGCCCGCGCCTGTCGCGTGCCGTGGATTGGCGGCCGGTGCCGTTGGCGCCGGCCAGCACTCGCACCACCGCACCGCCGGTGCTGCAGGTCGGTGGCGAGATCGCAGAAGGCGAGCAGCGCGTGCTGGCCGCGCTGCAGCGTGCCTGGTCCAACCAGGCGTTGTCTCCTGCCCGCGGTGCCGGTACCGCCCCCGATGCTGGGCAGACCGGCGTGTGGCTCGCCGCTGCGCCGCTGCCTGCTGCCTGGCAGGCGTGGTTGCACCAGGGCGGCAGCGTACTGGTCGCGCCCGGTGCTGCGGAGGCCGGCTGGATGCCCGTCCTGCGCGATGCAGACGGTGCAGTGGTGCTGGAACAGCGGTCCGAAGCACAGGGTCGCCTGCTGCGCTTCGCGTCGCCGCTGACACCGACGGCGCTGCCGGTGTTGCGCGATCCCGGCTTCCCGCGCCAGTTGCTGGCCGTCCTCGCCGCACCCGCCCCGCCGACCCTCGCCGCGGCAGCGACACAGCAGCCGCTGCGCGGCGGCGCCACGCCGCTGCCCGCACCGCGCGAGCTGAGCCCCTGGCTGCTGGCGCTGATCGTGCTGCTGTTCGCGCTGGAACGGGTGATCGCGACCTCACCGCGCCGCGGAGCCGGCGCATGAACGCTGCCATCCAGCACGCCTGGCAGCGCGCGCGCCGGCGCCAGTGGTGGATCACCACCCTGCTCGCGGTGCCGGTCGCGTTGGCGATCAGCGCGGTGGCGTGGCGGCTGGCCGGCTTCAACGCGGCTACGGTAGTCCTGCTGTTGACGTTGCTGGTCAGCGCCGGCGTGGCGACCTGGCGCGCACGTGGTCTGGATCGCCAATGGCTGGTCCGCCGGTTGAACGACCATCCGGTCGCACAGGACAGTGCCGACCTGCTGTTTGCCCCACCGGCGGCATTGAACCCGTTGCAGAAGCGGCAGCGCACGCATGTCGCCGCCGCCCTGCAGGCGCGCATGCCCGAACTGCGGCCACGCTGGCCGCGCCGTTGGCTGCTGGCCTCGGTGATCACGTCGCTGGTGGTGATGGCACTGGCGCTGGGTTGGCCACGCGGCCATAACGCGGCGCCCCTGTTCCCGGGCGCGGCGGCACCGCCGGCCACACCCGCGCAGCCACCGCAGCTGCGTTCCGCCCGGCTGGAGATCACTGCCCCGGCCTACACCGGGCAGGCCGCGCGTGTGCAGAGCACGCTGGATGGCAAGGTCCCGCAGGACAGCCGCCTGCACTGGTCGCTGCGCTTCTCGGCGCAACCGCAGGCCGCTGCGCTCCAGTTCCACGATGGCCAGCGCATCGCGCTGCAACGCGATGGCGACCAATGGACCGCGCAGTGGACCGCCACGCGTCCGGCGCTGTACCGCGTGGTCACCGAGCCTGCCCTGCGCGACACCCGCCTGTACCGGCTCGATGTGGTGCCCGATCGCCCGCCCGTGGTGCGCGTGATCGCGCCCGACCGTAGTCTCGTGCTGGGGACACCCGGCCAACGCCAGTGGCCGCTGCAGTTCGAGGCCACCGACGACTACGGCGTGGTTGCCACGGCACAGTTGAAGGTCACCCTGGCCCAGGGCAGCGGCGAGAACATCACCTTCCGCGAGCAGACCTTCAACCTCGCCGGCACCGGACCGGCGACGCAGCGGCGCTTCGCGCGCACGCTCGATCTCGCCGCGCTGGGCGCCACCGAAGGCAACGATGTGATCGCGCAGTTGACCGTGCGCGACACCCACACGCCCGGCGCGCAGAGCGCCCAGAGCAGCAGCGTGATCCTGCGCCTGCCCAGCGCCGCGGAGATCCAGGGCACCGACATGGAGGGCATGGTCAAGAAGACCCTGCCCGCGTATTTCCGCAGCCAGCGCCAGATCATCATCGACGCCGAAGCGCTGATCAAACAGCGCCGCCAGCTGCCGGCGGAGGAGTTCGTGAAGCGTGCCGATGCGATCGGCGTGGACCAGCGGATCCTGCGCCTGCGCTATGGCCAGTTCCTCGGCGAGGAAAGCGAAGGCGGGGCCAAGCCACCGCCGACCAGCGATGCCCTGCCGACCAGTGACACACCAGCGGCCGCGCACGATGACGATCACGATCACGATCACGATGGCGACCATGCCAGGACCCAGGCGCAGGCCGGCCACGACGACCATGATCATGGCGCGCCGACCGACGGCAGCGCCCCGGTGTTCGGCAGCGCCACCGACGTGCTCGCCGAATACGGCCATACCCACGATCACGCCGAGGCCGCCACCCTGCTCGATCCCAAGACGCGCGCCACGCTGAAGGCGGCGCTCGATCAGATGTGGTCGTCGGAAGGCGAGCTGCGCCAGGGCCAGCCCGAGCGTGCCCTGCCCTACGCCTACAAGGCGCTGGGCTTCATCAAGGAAGTGCAGCAGGCCGAGCGCATCTACCTGGCACGGGTCGGCCCGGAACTGCCGCCGATCGACGAGAGCCGACGCATGAGCGGCGATCGCGCCGACCTGGCCAGCCGCACCTTGCCACTGCGTGCGCTGGAGGCACCCGACCAGGCCATCGTGCAGGTCTGGCAGCAGCTGGCCGATCCGGCCAGCGCGCCGGATCTGGACGCACTCACCCACTGGCTGCGACGCAATGAAGCGCGCCTGCCGGACCCGCTGAGCCTGGCCGGCGCCATCGAAACACTGCGCATCACCCCGGACTGCGCCGACTGCCACCAGGCCCTGCGTGCGCAGCTGTGGCGCGCCCTGCTGCGGCCACTGCCGCAGGTCGCCCGGCGCAACGCCCCCGATGCCATGGGTCAGCGCTACCTGGATGCACTGGAGGCCACCCCGTGAGCGAACCGCGCTGGATCCTGATCGCGCTGTTCGCCGTGCTGTTGTTGAGCAGCGCGCGTCTGTGCTGGCAGCAATGGCGCGGATCGGCGCGGGGGCGCGGTGTGTTCGCCAGCCTGCTGGTGTTGCAGGCCGTGGCGACCGTGCTGCTCTACCTGACCCTGGTGCCACCGATGCAGCGCGTGGCCGGCGGCCAGCTCACCGTGCTGACTGGCGCGGCCGATCAGGTGCGCTGGTCAGCGGCGCCGGGCGAGGCCGTGGTCGCACTGCCGGAAGCGACGAAAGTGGCAGACGCCCTCGCCGCGCCCGACCTGGCCACCGTGTTGCGCCAGCATCCCGGTCCCACCTCCCTTCGGTTGATCGGCGATGGCCTGTCGGCCCGCGATCGCGATGCCGCGCTGCCCCGTGGCGTGCGTATCGAATGGCCCAGCGCACCACAGGGCTGGATCGCACTGCAGCCGCCACCGGTTGCTGCGCCCGGTGCGGTGTTCACCGTCAACGCGCGTGCGCAGGGCGTGCCGAACGCACGCGCCGAGCTGGTGGACCCGGCCGGGCTGGTGGTTGACCGCGCAATGCCCGGGGCCGATGGTCGCGTGCAGCTTGATGGTGTCGCGCGCGTGCCGGGGCAGAGCACGTTCCGTCTGCGCCTGCTGGATGCCGGGCAGCACGTGGTCGATACGCTGGAGGTACCGGTGGACACCGTGGGCGCGGCAGCGCCGCGGCTGCTGATCCTGGCCGGTGCGCCGGGGCCCGAGTTGAAGTACCTGCGTCGCTGGGCGACCGATGCGGGGCTGGCCGTACAAGCGCACGCCCATGCCGGCGGTGGGGTGTCGCTCGGCGATGCACCCGTCGCGCTCACTGCGGCGACGCTGGCGGCGACGGATGCCGTGCTGCTCGATGAGCGCAGTCTGGCCGGGCTGTCGGCGGCGCAACGCAGCGCGCTGCAGCAGGCGATCCGCGGTGGGTTGGGCGTGCTCGTCCGCACCAGCGGCCCCCTCAACGACAGCACGCGCCAAGCGCTGCGCAGCTGGGGGATGCCCATCAGCGGCAACAACCAGGCCACCCCGCTGACACTGCCGGCCGACGCCGATGCCGCCCTGCTCCAGGCACGCCGTGGTCCCCAGCGGCCCGCGTCGGACACCACGGCCTACATCGAAGAAGCCGACACCGCCTCGCATCAGGCCAGCGTGCCGGTATTGGAGCGACTGGGTGTGACGGTCAACGACGCGACACCGCTGCTGCACGATGACAAGGGCAATGCGATCGGCGGCTATCGCCCGCTGGGCCGGGGCCGTGTTGCGCTGCTGCCGGTCACCGACAGCTATCGACTGGTGCTGGCCGGTCGCGACGATCGCCACGCCGAGCTGTGGAGCACCGTGCTGGCCAGCGTGGCCCGCCCACTTCCCGCCGCAGATGCACCACGCGTCGACTCCGATACCCCGTGGGCCGGCGAGCGCGTAGCGCTGTGCCAGCTGCGGGAACCTGCACAGGTGCGCGCACCGGATGGCGCGCGCATTGCGCTGCGCATCGATCCGGCCAGCGGCGCGGAACGCTGCGCCGGCTACTGGCCGACGCAGGCCGGCTGGCATCAGCTGCAGCAGGGTGAGAACCGCCACGCGTTCTACGTGTTCGATCCGGCCACTGCGCGATCGCTGCATCGCCAACAGCTGCGGGAGGCCACCGCACAGCGTCTGGCCGTGGGCACCGCGGCAACGTCGGCCGGCGTGATCGAAACGCCAGGACCGCGTTGGCCATGGCTGCTCGCCTTCGTGCTGGCGGCCGGGCTGCTGTGGTGGCTGGAGCGGCGGCGGGTGGCCGCCCTCGCGCCGTGATCCGCCCGGGTGGCTGCAATGCCGCCTGCCGAACTCAGTCGACGTCCATCATCTTCTCCATTGAATGCAACCGTTGCAGCCGCTGCCGGTGCCGGCGGCATATCACCCACGCAGCGACAGCAAACACTGCTACGACGAGCGCATTGACGACGATGCTCAAGGCCCACTGCGCAGGCGGTGCAACCTGCACCATCGGCATGCGACCCTGCGCCGTGAGCAATGCCCAGAGCACCATCGCCGTCCACAGCGCCACACTGACCCAGATCGAGACGCGCCAGATGCGAAGCGCAGTGCGTGAGCGCTCTCGTTCGAAGGCCATCAGTGCGCGTGCGTCCAGCGCCTGCGCACGCCATTGACGTCGGCGCTGCCACAGCGTCCAGCCGGTCATGGCGATCACCAATGCCATCAGGAACCACACCAGGCCTGCAGGGACAGGCAATCGCTCGCCCAGTGACAGGGCCCGCACGCAGTTGCCGATCGACAGCACGGCCAGCACGCCCTCAATGCTCCAGGCAACACGCAGGCGGCGGCTCCGGCGATGGACCTCGCGCTCCAGCGCCTGCACATCGGGTGCTGCACTGGGCTGTGCCTGCCAGCGCGTCGCCAACGCATCCCAACCGGTGTTTTCGTCGTCGATCGCATTCATGGCGAAGCTCCCATCAGGTCCCGCAGTTGTCGCCTCGCCCGGCTGAGCCGCTGGGCGACGGCGTTCTCTTCAAGCCCCAGCGCGTCGGAGATTTCGCGGTGTGAGAATCCTTCCAATGCGAGGGACACCACTTGCCGGTAGCCGAGCGGGAGACTGATTACGGCGCTCAACAGCTCATCGCGCTGCTGCTGTGCCTCTGCATGGCGCAGCGGATCGGCGTTCGGATCGGGCCAGCCGTCGTCCAGAACACGGGCCGACAGGCGTTGCTCTATGGCGAGGACGTCAACGGATCGATTGTGGGCGACACGCGCGATGAACGCCCGCAACGAACCTTCGCCCCGCCAGCGCGGGAGCGCCTGCCATACCGCGATACTGACTTCCTGGAGGAGGTCATCGCGGCGGGCGATATCGCGCGTATAGCTGTACGCCAGCCGGCTCAGCATTGGCCAGTGCTCACGGAGGATGGACTGCAGGTCAGCGGAGGTTGGCAGCGGCAAGGTGGTGGCTCAGGCAACGGCGACGGAATCAAATGCATCGCGATAGGCCCAATAGCCCACATATCCCAGTTGTAGCAACGGCAACAGGACCCAGGGCTGGAACACCACGCTGCCCACCAGCAGCATCGACAGCCCCAGGTAGAGCGCAATGGGTCGCCAGGCTGCACCCAGCAGGCGAACGTTCTCGCGCAGAGCCTCCGCCACGCCCACCCGGTCCAGCACCACCCGCGGTATGGTGAAGAACAGCAGCACGCCGGGTAACGTCCCCGCCGCGAAGACGGCGGCCAAATGCAGGCGGGTGAGCTGGGTGACCACAGCAGGGTCTGCTGTTGCCATGCCGAGTGCCACCGACGGCCCGACCCACATCCACACCACGGCCATCTGGAAGGCGAATACCCCCGATGCGAGCAGCGCCACCTGCAACAGACGGCCACGCAGCTGACACATTCTGGCCACGCCTTGCCTCAAACCGAAGCGCCCGTTGCGGACGCGCTGATCGATAACGATCAGGCACCACACCGACGCGATCGGCACCACGAGCTTGGACAGCACCACGCCGGCCACCGGAATGGACAGCTGGAGGACCAGTTCGACCGCCATCGGCACCAGTGCCAGGCCGAACCAGCGCAGCGGCGCGTGCCGATACATCTGCCAGGCCGCGGCGAACCAGTGCCACAGGCGATGGACGGACCAGGTTCTTGCCTGGCGCAACTGCATAACGGTGTCGGGGGTAAGCATGCGGCTCTCCTTGTGGGCGTGCGTCCTGTTGAAGACCGCCGATCCGCGGAAAACCTGACACACCCGCTGCGCTCCCAGGACATCCGCCCTGATCGATCTGCTCGCCATCACGCAGGCTGCCGCGCCTGCGCATACTGGCCGAGCGGCTGCCCTGCCAGATCAGCGCGCCGGCGGCGCCGGGCATCCCCCCTGCTGCACACACACCTGCTGTGCCCGGCGCTGCTCGTCGTCGGTCAACTCCGGCGGTGGGCGGGCGCTCGCGGACTGGATCTGGTCGGGTCCGCCGGTGAGCTTGTTCACACCCTGCGCCGCCGCGGCCAGCCCCTTGTTGATGCCCATCATCAGATAGCCACCGCTCATGCCGACCTGCTCGGGCGAGGGGGGTTCGCTCCAGGTGCGGCTGAAGCGGTTCGGCTGCACCTGCACCGGATTCTTGAAGCGGTACAGATCCAGCGGCTCGTCGTCGGGCCTGAGCGCACGCACCTCGCCCAGCGTGGTGACATCCCCCTGCGTCGGCGCAGGCGGCGGCTCCACGGGGTCGGGTGGCGCCACCTGCTGTGCCTGCACGGCAGCGGCCAGCACCAGGCCGGCCAGCAACGCTGCACCTTGATCTCCACGTAATGCCACAGCGACTCCATCCATGTTGGTTGCGGGCTGGCCTCAAAGCATACGGAGGCCGGCGTCAGGTTTCGTTGATGGCACCTGTCCGGCCGGCGCGGCGGGCACTGAACCATTCACCGGCCCGCATCGCGATGTCTCAGACATTGAGACGCGGTCATGTTTCCATAGCGTCCTTTGCAGACCGTTGTGACCATGGCTTACGAACTCGCCAAGCGGACCGAGGACGCCGAACGCCGCCTCGCCACCACCGATGGGCTGCCCTCGCGCGATGGTGCGCTGCTGACCGCACGCCTGCAGCGCCGCTACAACGACCGCATCACCGGCAGCTTCACGATTCCCGCCCGCGAGGGCCAGTACGCGCCGATCCCGGCCGATGTGCCCGCCGCGCTGGTCAATGCGCTGAAGGCGCGCGGCATTGAGCAGCTCTACAGCCACCAGGCGCAGGCCTGGGAGGCCAGCCAGCGCGGCGAGCACGTGGCCATCGTCACCCCCACCGCCAGCGGCAAGTCGCTGTGCTACACCCTGCCCGTGGTCAGCGCGGCGATGCAGGGCAAGGCCAAGGCGCTGTACCTGTTCCCGACCAAGGCGCTGGCCCAGGACCAGGTGGCCGAGCTGCTGGAGCTCAACCGCGCCGGCGACCTGGGCGTGAAAGCCTTCACCTTCGATGGCGATACGCCAGGCGATGCGCGCCAGGCGATCCGCCTGCACGGCGACATCGTGGTCTCCAACCCGGACATGCTGCACCAGGCGATCCTGCCGCATCACACCAAATGGGCGCAGTTCTTCGAGAACCTGCGCTATGTGGTGATTGATGAGGTACACACCTACCGCGGCGTGTTCGGCAGCCACGTTACCAACGTGCTGCGCCGGCTCAAGCGGATCTGCGCGTTCTACGGGGTGGAGCCGCAGTTCATCCTGTGCTCGGCCACCATCGGCAACCCGCAGGCGCATGCCGAGGCATTGATTGAAGCGCCGGTCACCGCAATCACCGAATCCGGTGCGCCCAGCGGGCCCAAGCACGTGCTGCTGTGGAATCCGCCCGTGGTCAACGCCGATCTCGGCCTGCGTGCGTCCGCCCGCTCGCAGAGCAACCGCATTGCCCGCATCGCGATCAAATCCGGCCTGAAAACGCTGATCTTCGCGCAGAGCCGGTTGATGGTCGAAGTGCTGACCAAGTACCTCAAGGACATCTTCGACCACGACCCGCGCAAGCCGGCCCGCATCCGCGCCTACCGCGGCGGCTACCTGCCCACCGAGCGGCGCGAGACCGAGCGGGCGATGCGCGCCGGGCACATCGACGGCATCGTCAGCACCTCGGCGCTGGAACTGGGCGTGGATATCGGCAGCCTGGACGTGGTGATCCTCAACGGCTATCCGGGCAGCGTCGCCGCGACCTGGCAGCGCTTCGGCCGCGCCGGTCGTCGCCAGCAGCCCGCGCTGGGGGTGATGGTGGCCAGCTCGCAGCCGCTGGACCAGTACGTGGTGCGCCATCCGGACTTCTTCGCCGAGGCCTCGCCCGAGCATGCGCGCATCGCACCGGACCAGCCGCTGATCCTGTTCGACCACATCCGCTGCGCCGCCTTCGAGCTGCCCTTCCTGGCCGGCGATCCGTTCGGGCCGATCGACCCGCTGGTGTTCCTGGAAGCGCTGGCCGAGACCGAGGTCGTGCATCGCGAGGGCGACCGCTGGGAGTGGATCGCCGACAGCTACCCGGCCAATGCGGTCAGCCTGCGCTCGGTCGCCGACGGCAACTTCGTGGTGGTGGACCGCAGCGACGGCAAGCAGCAGATCATCGCCGAGGTGGATTACTCCGCCGCCGCGCTGACGCTGTACGAAGGTGCCATCCACATGGTGCAGTCCACGCCCTACCAGGTGGAGCGGCTGGACTGGGAAGGCCGCAAGGCCTATGTCACGCGTACCCACGTGGACTACTACACCGACAGCATCGACTTCACCAAGCTCAAGGTGCTGGACCGCTTCGATGGCTGCATTGCCGGGCGCGGCGATTCGCACCACGGCGAAGTGCACGTGGTGCGCCGCGTGGCCGGCTACAAGAAGATCCGCTACTACACCCATGAGAACATCGGCTACGGCCCGGTCAATCTGCCCGACCAGGAGCTGCACACCACGGCGGTGTGGTGGCAGTTGCCGCAGGCGCTGCTGCTGACCGCGTTCGACAGCAAGCAGGAAGCGCTGGACGGCTTCCTCGGGGCGGCGTATGCGCTGCACATCGTCGCCACGGTGGCGGTGATGGCCGATGCGCGTGACCTGCAGAAGGCGGTTGGCAATGGCGATGGCACGTGGTTCGCGGTGGCCGACCAGAGTGGCCGCGGGCAGCTGCGGGGCGCCGAGTTCGATGCCAGCGCGATCGAGCTGCAGCAGCAGTTCGTGCCCACGGTGTATCTGTACGACAACTTCCCCGGCGGTGTGGGCCTGAGCGAGCCGCTGTGGCTGCGCCAGGCCGAGCTGCTGCTGCGCGCGCGCGAGCTGGTGCAGGGCTGCGATTGCAAGGCCGGCTGCCCCGCCTGCGTGGGGCCGGTCCTGGCCGGCCAGGAAGACGATGCCACCACGCCCAAGGCACTGGCCCTGAAGGTGCTGGCGCTGTTCGACAGCGCGGCGTTGCCGTCTGCCGCCGAGCGTGAGCGCCAGAGCGCCGAGATGGTCGCCCCGTGAGCCTGAGCCTGGACAAGCTGCGCCTGCTGCGCCGGCAGGCCGGTGATGCAACGCCGGCGCCGGCCCGCGATCCGGCCCTCAACGCCACTGGCCGATCCGGTGCGGCTGACACCATCGCTGCCGGCGGCGCCGCCCCAGCGCCCCTCCCGACCGCCGCCAACGACGCGCGTGCGCGCACGCCCGCGCCCGCCTCCGTGTTCGGCTGGGTGGAGCAGGAAATCCGCCACAAGCCCACCGGTGAGGCCGCACGCGGTACCGCACCGGCAGCGCCTGTCCTCCCGGCGCCCGCGCTGCGCAAGCCCGAGATCGGTGGCCTGCGCCGGCTGCTCGGCCTGCGCGAGCGGAGCCTCAGCACCGCCCACCCGCGCGAGAACGCCAAGGACCGCCATGTACCGGGCGAGGAGATCGCGCCGGGCCTGTTCCTGATCGAGTCGTTCGTCGCCCAGGCCATTCCCACCGAGCCCTTGTCGCTCGCCTTCGCCAAGCGCGAGGGCGAACAGGTGCAGCCACAGGACCTGCTGTTCTTCGATACCGAAACCACTGGCCTGGCCGGCGGCACCGGCACCCGCGCCTTCATGATCGGCGCGGCGGACTGGCACGCCCATCCCGAGCGCGGCGATGGCCTGCGCATCCGCCAGCTGCTGATGACCACGATGGCCGCCGAAACCGCGATGCTGCGCGAGTTCGCCGGGTGGCTGCGGCCAACCACGGTGTTCTCCAGCTACAACGGGCGCTGCTACGACGCCCCGCTGCTCAAGACCCGCTACCGTTTGGCGCGGCAGCGCTGCCCGATTACCCCGCTGGATCACGTGGACCTGCTGTTCCCGACCCGCCGCCGCTATCGCGGCACTTGGGAAAACTGCCGGCTGGCCACGATCGAGCGCCAGCTGCTGCAGATCGTGCGCGAAGACGACCTGCCCGGCTCGGAAGCCCCGGCGGCGTGGTTGAACTACCTGCGCGGGGGCAGCGCGGTGAACCTGCGCCGCGTGGCCGAGCACAACCACCAGGACGTGGTGACCCTGGCGCTGTTGATGCGACGGCTGGTGGCAGAGGAACAGCGTGATCGGGAGACGTTGGCGCTGCAGGCCATTGACGCGGTGTAAAGGCCGGCCCACGGACACTGCGGGTCCTTACCGTGGGAGGACCACCACATGCGTCTGAACCTTCTGTTCGCCCTGGGCTGCGCCCTGCCGCTGGCCGCGTGCAGCCATCCCGGCAAGACGGCGGCGACGCCGGCTGACAGCCCCACCTCCACCGCGCCACCCGCGGTGGCTGGCAGCGCCTCCCAATGCGACCCGGAAAAACTCACCGGCCTGACCGGGCAGACCGCCACCGAGGCGGTGATCCAGAAAGCGGTGAAGGACAGCGGTGCGCGCAACGCCCGCGTGCTCAAGCCGGGCATGGCGATGACGATGGATTTCCGCGAAGACCGGCTCAGCATCGAAGTGGACGCGCAGAACAGGATCGTGCGCGCCAACTGCGGGTGACCGGTTGAACCCTGCCGCGTGCTGCGACTGAAGGCGGCGGCCCGCCATCATCTGCGGGCCGCCGTGCCAGGCAGGCGGGGTCAGTCGCGCAGGCGCTCGGCCTTGCCGCTGGCCAGCGCCTGATCGATGGCCGTGCGGACCTCGCGCACGGCGCGGGCCGAGGCCAGGCTCTGCTGCTGCGCCAGACGCGCCTGTTCGCGGCCCAGTTGCGCCTGCTCGCGTGCCACCAGGGTGATCTGGCGGGCATCCACCGCCTCGGCCGTGGCGACACGGGCCTGGCGTGCTGCCTGGCTGGCGCTGGCTGACGCCGCACGCGCCTGCCGAGCGGCCTGGTTGGCCTCGGCGGCCGCATCCAGGCCGGCCTGGCGGGTGACGTGATTGGCTACCGCCTCGACATCCACCGCCGCCAGAGCGTCTGCGGTGACCTGCATCGAGACCTTGGCCAACTGCTGCCCGATCACGGCCTGGCGGTCGCCCAGTTCAGCCTGTGCGTTGCCCAGCGCGGCCACGTCCGATTGGCTGCGGCTGAGCTGGCTGAGCACGGCAGGATCGCGGATCAGATAGCGCGCCTGGCCACGGCGTACCCACAGCGCCGGCGCGCTGCCGCCCACGTCGCGTCGGGCCTGCTTGAGGTCGGCGACGGACGCATCGACGAAGTTGTCGTCGCCACCCATCAGCACGAAGGCCTGCGCGGGCTGCCGGCTGATGTCGAGCCGGCCGTGGGTGACGTAGGACATGCCGTCGTCCAGATCCTTCGGCGGCTCCGGCGCACGGGGTGCGGCAGGCGCGGCCGGCGGTTCCGGGGCAGACAGCGGTTCCGGCGCGGGAACAGGCTCGGGCGCGGGCAGCGCCGCAGGGGCCGGTCGCGGTGCCGGCGCCGGCAGCGCTGCCGGCGGGGTGGGTGCACTGGGCGCGACCGGTGCCTGGGGCGCGGCCGGCGGCGGCGGCGGTGCAGCCACCAGACGCAGCGGCGCCACGCCGACCACCACGAAACACGCGGTGATCGCCAACGAAGCCACGCGCGGCACGCTGCGGGTCTGCTGCAGGGTCACCAGGCGGCGCTTGAGACTGCGCAGGTTGGGCGAGGCGCTGGCCACGCCCACCGCAGGACGCGGCGCGACACCGAGCTGCACCAGCAGGCGGCCATAGTCATGGCGGCAATGGCCATGCCCGGCCACGACGGCACCATCGCAGGCTTCTTCGCGGGCCAACGCATATTCGCGCGCCGCCACATGCACCAGCGGATGGAAGAAGAACAGATGCTGCGACACCGCCGGCAGCAGGCCCCACCACAGGTCACGGCGCTGCAGATGGATCAGCTCATGGGTCAGCGCCATGTCCAGGTCGTCGGCCGACATCGCCGGCAGCTCGCGCGCCGGCAACAGCAGCACCGGCCGCCACGGACCGATCAACTGCGGCGAGCGGATCTGCGCGGAGAGCTTCAGGCGCGGCGCACGGCGCAGGCCATGGGCTTCGGCAGCCAGCTGCAATGCCTGCTGCAGCCCGGCGTCGGTGCACTCGGTGGCGCTGCGCACCAGCGCGCGGCTGGCGCGGTAGCCCCGCAGACTGTGCGCCACCATCAACAGCACGCCGGCGGCCCACAAGGCCAGCAGCAGCGAGGGCCAGGACCACGCCATCGTCGCCGTCTCGACCGCGGCCGGCGCATAGGCGACCGGGGCCGCCTGCACGGCGGCATCTAACGCGGGCAACGCCACCGCCGGTGCCGTCATGGTGGCCGGTGCGGGCAGCACGGCCAACTCCAGCGGGCTGCTCCACACCAGGCCCAGTACCGCCTGTGCGGCCACCAGCCACCACAGGCGGCAGCGGGTGGCGGCCGGCAGCTGCGGCAGCAGGCGGCACACGCCCCACACCAGCGCCACCAGCACCGCGCTCTGCACGCTGGTCCAGCCCAGCCGCATCAACAGCTCACTCATCATCGTGCCCATGGCTCAGCCCTCCCGCTTGCGTGACTGCAACTGTGCGACCAGCGCTTCCAGCTCGGCCAGTTCCTGATCGCTGACATCCACCTTGTGCGACATGAAGGCAACGAACGGCGAGACCGAGCCCTGCAGCGTCTTCTCCACGAAGCTGGCCACGGCGCCCTGCACCACGCTGTCCTGGCCACTGGTGGTGGCATAGCGGTACACGCCGTCCACCTGCTTGCGACTCAGGTACGACTTGGCGCGCAGGCGCTCCATCATGGTCAGCACGGTCGAGCGTGCCAGCCCGCGCGGCTCCCCGAAGCCGGTGGCGACCTCCCCGACACTGGGGCGGTCCTGTTCCGCGATGTACTGCAGCAGGGCCAGTTCCTGGTCCCCGATGGTCTTGCCGCGCATGGCGCACTCCCTATGACTACACGTGTCGCTACCGTGCCAGTGACTACAGGTGTAGTCAAGTGCCGGATGGCGCGCGCCGACGAACGGTCGTTCGGCCGTCATGTCCCCCGCGCGTGGCCTTAAACCTTTCCGTCCCGGCCCGCATCCAAGCCTTCGAGCTGCGGCATTCCGCCGTGGTCACATAGGTGCTGCTCGCACGGATCATCGCCGCGCAGTCGGCCATGCCGTACGACCGCTACGTGGCGGCGCGCCAGTTCGATGTCGCCGGGATCAACGCCGCCAGCACCCGCCGGATGTGGACCCCGGAACGGCTCAACGATGGCAGTGAGGGCGCTTGGGGCGTTCATTGTCTACCCCGACCAGGGGCTGGCCATCGTGGTGCTGACCAACCTGGTCGGGGCCAACCTGCAGAACTTCATTCCGCAGATCGCCGCGTTCTACGGCGCGGGTGCGCCAGTGCCGACCGTCAGCCGCGCGGCCCGCCCATCACCGGCAGGATCACGCCGCTGATGTAGCTGGCAGTGATCGGCGAGGCGAGGAACACGTACGCCGGCGAGAGCTCTTCCGGCTGCGCCGGTCGGCCCATGTCGCTGTCCTGGCCGAACTCGGCCACGTCCGGCGCCTTCTTGTCGGCGGGATTCAGCGGGGTCCAGACCGGGCCGGGCGCAACCGCATTGACGCGGATGCCGCGCGGCAGCAGCTGGCTGGCCAGCGCCTTGGTGAAGGCATGGATCGCGCCCTTGGTCGCCGAATAGTCCACCAGCGACTTGCTGCCGAACAGGCCGGTTTCCGAGCCGCTGTTGATGATGCAGGCGCCTTCGCCCAGGTGCGGCAGCACCGCGCGCGCCATCTGGATGTAACCGCCGATGTTGGTCTGCAGGGTTTCCTGCAGGTGCTCGTCCTCAAGGTCTTCAAGGCGGTCGCAATGCAGCTGGAAGGCGGCGTTGTTGACCAGGATGTCCACCCCACCGAACGCCTTGACCACCTGCTTGACCGCCTTGTTGCAGAACGCCGGGTCGCGCACGTCGCCGGCGATCACCAGGCAGCGGGCGCCTTCCTTCTCGACGTGCTCGCGGGTGATCTTGGCGTCCTTCTTTTCATCCAGGTGCAGCACGGCGACATCGGCGCCTTCGCGGGCGAACAGCACGGCCACCGCGCGGCCGATGCCGGAATCGGCGCCGGTGATGATGGCGCGCTTGCCCTTGAGCTTGCCGCTGCCTTGGTAATCCGGCGCCAGGAAGCGCGGGGCCAGCTGCATCGCGTGTTCGTTGCCGGGTTTGGCCAACTGTTCGGCAGGCATCTTCTCCGGCTGGCGGCGCGGGCCTGCCTGGGTCGCCTTCTTGGTCGTGGATTTGGCGGCCTTCTTCGCCGCCCGCGCGTCCTTGGCCTTTTCCTGGTCCTGCAGACGGCGCTGGCGGGCCGCCACGCGCGCAGCGCGCGGATCGGTGGCGGCGGCCTTGCGGGTCGCGGTTTTGACGACCGGGGTGCGGGTGCGCGGTTCGGCCGCGGTCGCGGCTGCGTCGGCCGGGCGCGGGCGCTTGCGGGAGGTGGGGGTCTTGGTGGTCTTACGGGTTTTGGCCGTGGCCATGCTCGACTCCTGTTGCCGGATCAGATGCGTGGATCAAACTCGAATGCGCGCCGTGTCGGGGATCCCGTGTCGGCAGTGCGCACCTCCACTATGGTCAACCGGGCGGCCAGGCACGGTGAATGGAGCGTGCCCACACCGTGTAGAGGATTCATCCGCTGCATACGGGCGCCGATGCACCCTGAGCGCAATTCCCATGGAGTGCGTCGCATGCTTCGTTACCTGTCCGCGGCTGTGGCCGTCCTCGCTTTGTCCGCCTGCAGCAGCACCCCCGTCGCGCAGGTCCAGCCGATCGACGGCGTCATTTCCGGCCAGTGCCATATCGACAAGGTCCGCGGTGCGACCGGGCTGGCGGCGTCGGCGGCAACCGTCGAAAGGGCGCGCGTGGACAGCGACAGCCTGGAAGTGATCGTACTGCGCGGTCAGCGCCTGGAAAGCGGCCCGACCGCCAGCGGCGCGGTGCCATCCACCACCGGTGCGGAAAGCGGTGGCGAGCGGCTGACCATCGAAACCGGCAATACCAACAACATCACCGCGATCTATTGCGGCTGATCGCTACGCTCATCCCGCGCGGGTACGCCGGACGGCGCGCCGCGCGGCTTTGAGTACTTTCAGCGTGGCCAGTTCCCACTGGCGCTCGCCACGCAGGCCGGCAAGGGCCTTCAATGAGCCGGCCCGCCAGCCATCGAATACGCAAGGATCGATATACGCCTTGCGGCACACCGACGGTGTGTTGCCCAGCAGGTTGGCGACCTCGCATACCACCTGTTTCTGCAATGCTGCCAGCGCGCGCTCACTGGAGGGTTCGGGCAGCTCGGTCACGGCAAGCTGACGGATCGCCTCCAGCGTGCCGCCCCAGGTGCGGAAGTCCTTGGCGCTGAAATCCTCGCCCATCGCATCGTGCAGATAGTCGTTGACCATGCCCGAGTCCACCGGTTGGACCGCGCCATCGTCATCGCGATACTGGAACAGCGCCTGCCCGGGCAGCTGCTGGCAGCCACGGATCAGCTTGACCAGTTCGCGATCATCCACATCCACCTCATGCGCCTGCCCGGACTTGCCCCGGAAGCGCATCTGCGCCCGGCCGCCCTTGACCAGCGCGAGGTGGCGGTTGCGTAGCGTGGTCAGCCCGTAAGAACGGTTGTCACGTGCATAGACTTCATTGCCAACGCGCACCAGCGTCTGTGCCAGCAGCGCCACCACGATCGCCAGCACCTTGTCGCGTGGGAAGCCGGGCAGCTTCAGATCGCGGCGTAGGCGCCGGCGCAGCGTGGGCAGGGCAGTACCAAAGGCAATGATGCGATCGAACTTGCCATCGCCCCTCACCCGCGCCCAATCCGCGTGGTAACGGTACTGCTTGCGCCCTCGCGCATCGCGGCCGGTGGCCTGCAGATGGCCGTTGGGCAGCGCGCAGATCCACACGTCGGTGTAGGCCGGCGGGATGGCCAGCGCGCGGATCCGGGCCAGGGTGGCCGCATCGCGCACCGCCGCGCCGTCGGCATCGCGGTAGGCGAAGCCCTTGCCGGCCTTGCGGCGGGCGATGCCGGGCAGTTCATCGCTGACGTAACGCAGGCCGGCCTGGCGGGCAGCGGCGGCTTCGGGGGTGACGGTGCGGCTCGGGCTCATGGACGCGACGCGGATCAGGGAAGCGCAGTGTCGCCGCCGCAGGTGCGGCACCGCGTCAATAACGCAACACAAACACCTCACACCGCGCTTGGCGATATCCTCCCCGGTTTACTGGCTCGCTTCCTGGAGTACCGATGTCGTCTTTGTCGTTCCGCCGCCTGCGGCGTTCTTTCGGGCTGATGGCCCTGTTCCCCGCCCTGTTGGTCCTCGGTGCCTGCAGCGCACCGCCCATGGACGAACAGGAAGCGGTCGCCACCGATGCACAGAAGGCCGCCGAAGCGGCTGCCGCGCCGACCGACGAAGCCGGCAAAGCCACCGAAGCCCCGCCGGTCGGCAACTGCGATGCCACCCAGGTGCAGAGCCTGGTCGGCCAGCCCTACACCGACGAGCTCGGCAGCCAGGCCCAGCAGGATGCCGGTGCCAGCAGCCTGCGCGTGCTCAAGCCCAATGACATGACCACGATGGAGTTCATCGGCGAGCGGTTGAACGTGGAAGTGGATGCCAAGAACGTCGTGGCCGGCGTCCGTTGCGGCTGAACAGGCACTGCGGAAACCCCTGAAACACAAGGGTTTGGTTGCGCCTGCAACCGTGTATTGCGGCGTTGCAGCAACTATGCTCTAGTCGAGTCATCCGGTGCCTCCAGATGCGCTCAACGGATTGAGCGGGGACGAGTGTCGCCGCTCACCCGACATTGAGGCAGAGATGGCCCCCCGCAACCGCCAAGGGCTTTACGACCCGCAAGATGAGCGAGATGCCTGTGGTTTCGGCATGGTCGCCCAGCTCGACGACCAGCCGTCCCGACTGCTGGTCGACACCGCTATCGCCGCGCTATCGCGCATGACCCACCGCGGCGGCGTCGCCGCCGACGGTGTCACCGGTGACGGCTGCGGCCTGTTGCTGCGCCGTCCCGACGTGTTTCTCAACGCGCTCGCCGCCGAGGCTGGCCTCACCCTTGGCGCGCGGTTCGCCGCCGGCGTGGTGTTCCTGCCGCACGACCCCACCGCCGCACAGACCTGCCGCGACACGCTGGAACAGCAGCTGCGCGACGCCGGCTGCCAGCCGGTCGGCTGGCGCGTGGTGCCCACCGACCCCAGCGTCTGCGGCCAGCTCGCCCGCGACACGCTGCCGCATATCGAACAGGTGTTCGTCGATGCCGGTGCCACGCAGGACGAGGCTGCCTTCACCCTGGCCCTGTTCCTGGCCCGCCGCCGCAGCGAACAGCAGCTGCGCGACCACGCCGATTACTACGTCACCACGCTCAGCCCGAATGCGATCAGCTACAAGGGCATGGTGCTGCCGGACAAGCTCAGCCGCTTCTACGTGGACCTGCAGCGCAACGACCTGGCCTCCAGTGCGATCGTGTTCCACCAGCGCTTCTCCACCAACACGCTGCCGCGCTGGCCGCTTGCGCATCCGTTCCGGATGCTCGCGCACAATGGCGAGATCAACACCATCGAGGGCAACCGCCGCTGGGCCCAGGCGCGCAGCAAGGTGTGGAAGACCCCGCGCTTCGATATCGCCGAGTTCGATCCGGTGATCTCCATGCACGGCTCGGATTCGCAGAGCCTGGACAACATGCTCGAGCTGATGGTCAGCGCCGGCATGGAACTGATCCAGGCACTGCGCATCCTGGTGCCGCCGGCGACCCAGTCGCTGGAGTTCAAGGATCCCGACCTGGCCGCCTTCTACGAGTTCTACGGGCTCAACAGCGAGCCGTGGGATGGCCCGGCCGGCATCGTGGCCTGCGACGGTCGCTATGCCGCCTGTACCTTGGACCGCAACGGCCTGCGCCCGGCGCGCTGGATGCTCACCTCCGACCGCCACTTCCTGGTCGCCTCCGAAGCGGGCGTGTGGGAAGTGCCGGCCGAGCGCGTGGTGCGCAAGGGCAAGCTGGGGCCGGGCGAGATGATGGCCATCGACCTCAAGCGCGGTGACCTGCTCGACTCGGACGCCATCGACCGCATCAACCGTGGCCGCGCGCCGTACAAGCAGTGGCTGCAGCAGGGCGTGACCTACCTGCAGACCGAGCTGATCGATCCGTCGCTGGTGGAAGAGCCCTTCGACGAGCGCACCCTGCGCAGCTACCACAAGCTGTTCCAGCTCAGCACCGAGGAAGTCGAGCAGATCCTGCGCCCGCTGGCCGAGACCGAGCAGGAAGCCACCGGCTCGATGGGCGATGACACCCCGATGGCGGTGCTGAGCCAGCACAGCCGTCCGCTCTATGATTATTTCCGCCAGGCGTTCGCGCAGGTCACCAACCCGCCGATCGATCCGCTGCGCGAAGACTGCGTCATGTCGCTGTCCACCCAGCTCGGCAAGGAGACCAACATCTTCCATGCCGGTGCGGAGACGGTGAACCACGTCATCCTCAATTCGCCGGTGCTCAGCCAGCGCAAGCTGCGCCAGCTGATCAAGATGGAGCAGTACGCCGACAAGAACCGGCTGATCGATCTGTCCTACAGCCTGGACGAGGGCCTGAAGGCCGGCATCGAGCGCATCTGCGCCGAGGCTGAAACGGCTGCACGCGAAGGCATCGTCATGCTGCTGCTGAGCGACCGTTATCCGGTGGCCGACCGGCCGATGGTGCATGCCCTGCTGGCCACCAGCGCGGTGCATCACCACCTCTCCAACGCCGGGCTGCGCTGCGACGTCAACCTGATCCTGGAAACCGGCACCGCGCGCGATGCGCACCACATGGCCTGCCTGCTCGGCTTCGGTGCCACCGCGGTGTATCCGTACCTGGCCTACCAGACCCTGTTCGACCTGGGCCGGCGCGGCATCCTGCAGCTGAGCAAGGGCGGCGAGCAGTCGCAGATCGGCCGCCGCTACCGCAAGGGCATCTACAAGGGCCTGTCCAAGATCATCTCCAAGATGGGCATCTGTACCGTGGCCAGCTACCGCGGCGCGCAGCTGTTCGAGATCGTCGGGCTGGATGACGAGGTCGTGGACCTGTGCTTCCCGGACACCGCCTCGCGCGTGGCCGGCGTCGGCTTCGCCCGTCTGGACGATGAAGCGCGCGAGCTCACCGTGCGTGCCTGGAACGACCTGCTGCGCCCGGATGTGGGCGGCGTGCTGAAGTACGTGCACGGCGGCGAATACCACATGTACAACCCGGACGTGGTCATGACCCTGCAGCGCGCCGCGCGCAGTGGCGATGCCGCGGACTGGCAGCGTTACTGCGAAGCCGTGCATGGCCGGCCGGTGTCGGCGCTGCGCGACCTGCTGCAGCTCAAGGCCGCGCCCACGCCCACCCCGCTGGACCAGGTGGCCCCGGCCGAAGACCTGTTCCGCCGCTTCGACACCGCCGCCATCAGCCTGGGCGCGCTGTCGCCCGAGGCGCATGAAGCGCTGGCGATCGCGATGAATCGCCTTGGCGGGCGCAGCAACTCCGGCGAAGGCGGCGAAGACCCGGTGCGCTACGGCACCGAGAAGCGCAGCAAGATCAAGCAGGTGGCCTCGGGCCGCTTCGGCGTCACCGCCGAGTACCTGGTCAACGCCGAAGTACTGCAGATCAAGGTCGCGCAGGGTGCCAAGCCCGGCGAAGGCGGCCAGCTGCCCGGGCACAAGGTCAACGAACTGATCGCGCGGCTGCGCTATGCCAAGCCGGGCATCGGCCTGATCTCGCCGCCACCGCACCACGACATCTACTCCATCGAAGATCTGGCCCAGCTGATCTATGACCTCAAGCAGGTCAACCCCACCGCGCTGGTCTCGGTGAAGCTGGTCAGTCATGCGGGCGTGGGCACCATTGCTGCTGGCGTGGTCAAGGCCGGCGCCGATCTGATCACCGTGTCCGGCCATGACGGCGGCACCGGGGCCAGCCCGGTCAGTTCGATCCGCTATGCCGGCGTGCCGTGGGAACTGGGTGTGGCCGAATCGCACCAGGCACTGGTGGCCAACGACCTGCGCGGGCGTACCCTGTTGCAGACCGATGGTGGCCTGAAGACCGGACTGGACGTGATCAAGGCCGCGCTGCTGGGCGCGGACAGCTTCGGCTTCGGCACCGCGCCGATGATCGTGCTGGGCTGCAAGTACCTGCGCATCTGCCACCTCAACAACTGCGCCACCGGCGTGGCCACCCAGGACGAGCGCCTGCGCGCGCAGTACTTCACCGGCCTGCCCGAGCGCGTGGAGAACTTCTTCCGCCTGCTGGCCGAGGAAGTGCGGGGCTGGTTGTCCTACCTGGGCGTGCGCTCGCTGGACGAGATCGTCGGCCGCACCGACCTGCTGCAGCAGCTGGACGTCTCGCCGCGCCCGGGCGTCAAGGTGGATCTGTCGCGCCTGCTCAACCCGGCCGAGTACGCCGGCAGCCACTGCGCCGCGCAGCGCCTGTACGAATCGCCGGACAGCCTGGCCACGCAGATGGATGGCCTGCTGGCCCCGGCGATCGCCGGCAAGCTCGGCGGCGAACACCGCTTCCTGATCCACAACACCGACCGCTCGATCGGCACCCGCCTGTCCGGCGAGATCGCGCGCACGCACGGCAACCAGGGCATGGCCGATGCACCGCTGACGCTGCGCTTCCGTGGCACCGCCGGGCAGAGCTTCGGCGCGTTCAACGTCGGTGGCCTGCAGCTGGAAGTGGAAGGCGAAGCCAACGACTACGTCGGCAAGGGCATGGCCGGCGGCCGCCTGGTGGTGCGTCCGCCGCGTGGCGCACGCTTCGAGGCGCGCAACACCGCGATCATCGGCAACACCTGCCTGTACGGCGCCACCGGCGGCGAGCTGTTCGCCGCGGGCCGTGCCGGCGAGCGCTTTGGCGTGCGCAACTCCGGCGCGCTGGCGGTGATCGAAGGCGCCGGCGACCACTGCTGCGAATACATGACCGACGGCATCGTGCTGGTACTGGGCAAGGTCGGGCTCAACTTCGGCGCCGGCTTCACCGGCGGCCTGGCCTACGTGCTGGATATCGACCGTGATTTCGTGGACCGCTACAACCACGAGCTGATCGACATCCACCGCATTTCCGCCGAGGGCTTCGAGAACCATCGCCAGCACCTGCATACGCTGATCAGCCGCCACCGCGAACTGACCGGCAGCATCTGGGCGCAGCAGATCCTCGACGAGTTCCGCGATTACGTGGGCAAGTTCTGGCTGGTCAAACCCAAGGCCGCCAGCATCGAATCGCTGACCGACTCGCTGCGCCGCGCCGCCTGACCGGGGTCAAGGCGCCGGCCCCACGCCGGCGCCGCACATCCCACCGCTGTAGCGCCGGCCGCTGGCCGGCAACCTCACATTGCAGTGCCGGCCGCTGGCCGGCAACTCATCACCGCAGGGCCCACCCATGAGCCGCAAGCAAGCTTTCCAGTTCCTTGATCTGCCCCGGACGATGCCACAGCGCATTCCGGTCGAGCTGCGCACCTCCGGCGACTGGGGCGAGCTGTATGGCAAGTTCGGCAAGGAAGACGCGCAGTTCCAGGCCGGCCGTTGCCTGGATTGCGGCAACCCGTACTGCAGCTGGAAGTGCCCGGTGCACAACGCGATCCCGCAGTGGCTGCAGCTGGTGCAGGAGAACCGCATCCACGAAGCGGCCACGCTGTGCCACTCGACCAATCCGCTGCCGGAAGTGTGTGGCCGGGTGTGCCCGCAGGACCGCCTGTGCGAGGGCAGCTGCACGCTGGAGGAATTCGGCGCGGTCACCATCGGCGCGGTCGAGAAATACATCGTGGATACCGCGCTGGCCACCGGCTGGCGCCCGGACATGAGCGCGGTGGAAGCCACCGGCAAGCGCGTGGCGGTGATCGGTGCCGGCCCGGCCGGGCTGGCGTGTGCCGACAAGCTGGCGCATGCCGGCATCCAGGCGGTGGTGTATGACCGCTACGAACAGATCGGTGGGTTGCTGCAGTTCGGCATCCCCAGTTTCAAGCTGGACAAATCGGTGATCAGCCGCCGCCGCAACGTGCTTGAAGGCATGGGCGTGCAGTTCCGCCTCGGCGTGGAGATCGGCCGCGATGTGAGCATCGATGACCTGCTGGCCGAGTACGACGCGGTGTTCGTCGGCACCGGTGCCTACCGCTATACCGATGGTGGCCTGCTCGGCCAGGACCTCAAAGGCGTGCTGCCGGCGCTGCCGTTCCTGGTGCAGAACAGCCGCATCGTCAGTGGCAGCGACGCACACGGCCGGCCGATCGCCGGCTGGGAAGACCAGATCGCCCTGCCCGACCTGGAAGGCAAGCGCGTGGTCGTACTCGGCGGCGGCGACACCGGCATGGACTGCGTGCGCAGCGCGATCCGCCTGGGTGCGGCCAAGGTGACCTGTGCCTACCGCCGCGACGAGGCCAACATGCCCGGCTCGGCGCGCGAAGTGGCCAACGCCCGCGAGGAAGGCGTGCGCTTCCTGTTCAACCGCCAGCCGCTCTCGATCGAGGCCGGCGCGGACGATGAAGTGATCGGCGTGATGGTGGTGGAAACGCATCTGGACGAACCGGATGCACAGGGCCGCCGCAACGCGGTGCCGATCGCCGGCAGCGAATCGCTGCTGGAAGCGGACGTGGTGATCATCGCCTTCGGCTTCTCGCCGAGTGCGCCGGGCTGGTTGACCGAGCAGGGGGTGGAGGCAGGCAACAACGGCCGCATCGTGGCCGGTGGCAGTGGTCGCCTGCCGTTCCAGACCGCCCACCCGCGCCTGTTCGCCGGTGGCGATGCAGTGCGCGGCGCGGACCTGGTGGTGACGGCCGTGGCCGAGGGCCGCGACGCGGCTGGCAGCATCGTGCAGCTGCTCTCGGCGTAACGGCGCCGTTGCGATGCCGGGGTGAGGCGAGGCCGGGCGCGTCGCCTCGCGCCCGGGCCCTCACGTACTGCGCGTGCGGCCGCTCAGGCGGCGCGCGATACCGCCGGTACCGGCGTCCGACGCACGCCGGCGCGCTCGATCTCCAGTGCCATCAGCAGCTCGATGTTGTCCAGCTGGTCGCGGATGCGGCGGTTGCTGACCACATCATCGTGGCCGCGGCCCATGTGCGCATCGAGCATGCGCGCCAGCCCGGCCAGCAGCACCTCGGCATCGGCCTGGGGCGCCTCGCGCAGCACCGTGGCCAGCGCGCGGATGCGGCGGCCCGTCTCCGAGGCGGCTGGCGAAGATGAGGAGACGGCGGGGGAAGGGGGGAAGGTCATGGCAGGGGGTTTCCTGATTGACGGACGACCACCACTGTCGGATACGGCCCCTCCCGAGACCATGCAACAACTACGAAAACGCGTGAAGACGCGTGATCTCCATCACTGTTCAACGCTTGCTTCCCCGCAACCTGGGCGGATTACACTGGCGCGGTCTTTCTCTGGACTGCCCTCATGCGCATCGGCCTGGCCGCGAACCGCCTGCACCACCACGACAAGCACGCCGCGTTGTTCCGCTGGCTGCGCGCCAGCGATACGGGCCTGCGCGAACTGGGCGTCGAGCTGCATGCGGTCGGGCGCACCTTCGATGCGATCCAGCGGCTGGGCTTCCTGCAGGACTTCGCGCCGCTGCGCCGCTACCCGAATGGGCGCGAGGGCGGCCTGATGAAGCTGGTCGCCGAGGTGGTGGGCATGGGCACGCCGGAGCGCACCCTGGACGGTGCCATCTATCTGATGGACCCGGTCGACCCCTCCTCGGTCTTTCCCGAAGCGACCGCGCTCAAGCGCCAGTGCGTGATCCACGGCAAACCCTTCATCTCCACCGTCGCCACCGCGCGCGACTGGGTGGAAGTCGAGCGCCTGCACGCCGGCCTCGCGCCGGACCCGGGCGCCGATGATCTGCACGCTTTCGAGCAGCACACACTGGCCTTGATCGCGCACGACGCGATGAAGCCGGCGATGCTGGCCTTCGCCGACGAGCATTTCCAGGTGCTGTCACGCTTCCGCAACCGGGTCGGCACCGGCACTACCGGCCAGCGCCTCAATGAACTGGCGTGGAGCCGCGGCTGGCCACAGGGCGAGGAATGGGTGACGCGCTACCAGAGCGGCCCGATGGGCGGTGATGCGCAGATCGCCGACCGCGTGCTGGAAGGCCATTGCCAGCGCGCGATCTTCTTCGAGGACCCGCACGTGGCCCGCCAGCACGAAGCCGACATCCAGCTGCTGGAGCGCGCGGTCACCACCGTAACCGACCAGGCCGTGTGCATCACCGCGCCGCGCGTGGCGGCGCGCTGGGCGCAGGCGGCCGCGTTGCGGATGGGGAACTGACGAACCACCGCGTCGGTAGTGCCGGCCGTTGGGAGCACGCGTTGCCGCCGCCGTTACGGTGTCGGGGTCAGCAGCTGCCGCAGCGTGGCCTTGAGGCGGCGCCCTTCGAGCTGGAAGTAGTCCCGCTCGGCATGCCACGCCGGGAAGCGTTTCTCCACCTCGGCCCAGAACGCCGGCGAGTGATTGGCCTGGATCAGGTGGCAGAGCTCGTGCACCAGCACGTACTCGAACGCCGAAGGCCGCCCCAGCACCAGGGCCAGATCCAGCGCCATGCTGCCGTCCGGCGCCAGCGAGCCCCATTGCGAGGACATCACCTTCAGCCGCAGCCGCGCCGGTGCACGTGGCAGGCCTGGCAGGTAGCGCGGCAGCCACTGGCCGACGTCGGCACGCGTCTGTGCTTCATAGAACTCACGCAGGGTGCGGCGCAGGGTGGCGTCGGTCCCGCGCGCGGGCCAGTGCAGGCAGGCTCCGCGCTCGTCCACGCGCAGCGTGGCGTAGCGGCCGGCTTCCCAGCGCAGCGGCAGCAGTTCGCCGCGCAACGGCAGCACGCCCGGCTCGCCGATCACCAGCGGTGGCGGGAGGTTGGTGGCCTGGTAGCCGCGCAGCTGTTCGGACAACCAGCCGCGATGCTGCTCGAGGAAACGCTCGCCCATCACCAGGCTGGCGCGCGGCGGCAGGGTCAGCCGGACACCGCGCTCATCGACACTCAGCTTGATCCGGCGCGCCCGCGGATCGCGCACCCGCAGCACGTCGATCTCGGCATCCTCCAGGCGCAGCCGTACCGTATCGCGCTGCAGCGTGCTGACAGCCGGCGAAATCAGGCGGCGGAGGAATCCGGACATGGGTACAGCATAGCGCCGGCCGTGACCGGCGCATGACTGGGGACTGATCGGTACCGGTCAGTCCGCCTTGCTCAGCTTGAAGGCCTCTTCCAGCAGCAGGAACAGGCGGCGCACTTCACCGCTCTGCAGGGCGAAACGGGCGTCCAGTTCGGCGCGGCGGCCGTCATCGTCGGCATGCTCGAGCTGGTCCAGCGCGCCATCCAGGAATTTCAGCTTGCGCACGATCAGGTCGTCGCCCAGCACAAAGGACAGGTTGTCCTCGAACACCAGGGCCAGCTTGGTCACCTGCTTGCCGGCGTCCAGATGCTTGTCGATCTCGTCGCAGCGCAGTTCCTGGTGCTGGCACTTGACCACGGCCCCGCCCTCGGCGGGATCCTTCATCTCGCACTCTTCGCCCAGGCTCAGCCCGGTGGGCAGCGGCTCACCGGCGATCCAGCCGGTCAGGATCGAGCGCGGGGCGACTTCGGCATTCAACGGCATCGCCGGGAAGCTGCCGAGCAGGCCACGGATGTCGGACATCATGTTCTCGCCCTTCTTGCTGCTCGAGCAGTCCACCGCCACGTAGCCGTGGGTCAGGTCGATCAGCGCGTCGGTACGCGAGCTCTTCACGAAGGCGCGCGGCATCAGTTCGTGCAGCAGGTCGTCCTTCATGCGCTTGCGCTCGCGGCCGCCGGGCTTGCGGCCTTCCTTCTCTTCGATCTCCTCGAGCTTGCGGGCCAGCAGATCATTGACCACCGCGCCCGGCAGGATCTTGTCCTCACCACCAACGGTCAGCCACAGCGCATCGCCGACACGGTGCGAGAACACGGCTTTTTCTTCACGGCCGAACGGCGAGATGAAGCCGCGCGAATTCATTTCAAGCGGACCGACCGGCTTGAGCAGCACCTGCGGCAGCAGGGTGTCCACGTCGGAAAAATCGGTGGCGGTCGGGAAGCGGAACAGCGTCAGGTTGCGAAAGAACATGGACGTCCAGGGTAAGAGCGTGAAAGGAAGGGCAGGCGCACCGGCGTGGCTCAGGCCGGGCCGGGGGCGTGCCCGGGGTCGTGGGCAGTGCCGGCCCAGGCCGGCGGGTCGGGCAACGGGGCGGCCGCAGCGCGCCCCAATGCCATGAAATCAAACAGCGCCGGATCGGCCAGCTGCGACGGATGGATGTTGCCCAGCGCGCGTGCGATCTGGTCGATGCGGCCGGGCTGGTCGCGCTCCCACTGCTGCAGCATCTGCTCCACCTGGCGGCGCTGCAGGGTGTCCTGGCTGCCACACAGGGTGCACGGAATGATCGGGAACGCGCGCGCCTGCGCGTAGGCGCTGATATCCGCTTCGCTCACATAGGCGAGCGGGCGGATCACGATGTGCTGGCCGTCGTCGCTGCGCAGCTTGGGCGGCATCGCCGAGAGCTTGGCGTGGTGGAACAGGTTGAGAAAGAACGTGGCCACGCTGTCGTCGCGGTGGTGGCCCAGCGCGATCTTGGTGAAGCCGTGTTCGGCCGCGTGCCGGTACAGCGCGCCACGGCGCAGGCGCGAGCACAGCGAACACATCGTGCGGCCTTCCGGGATCACCCGGCTGACCACCGAATAGGTGTCCTGCTCGATGATCTGGAACGGCACGCCGATCGAGGCCAGATACGTCGGCAGCACCTGCTCGGGAAAGCCCGGCTGCTTCTGGTCCAGGTTCACCGCGACCAGTTCGAACGGCACCGGCGCTTTTTTCTGCAGCTGCAGCAGGATGTCAAGCAGGGTGTAACTGTCCTTGCCACCGGACAGGCACACCATCACCTTGTCGCCGGCCTCGATCATGCCGAAGTCGGCGATCGCCTGGCCCACCTGGCGCCGCAGCTGCCGTGCCAGGCGGTCCTGCACGCCGCCGGGCGCGCGCGGATCGCGGGCGCGCGGAACGGGATCGGGCAGACGGATGACAGCAGCGCTCATCCCTTCATTCTACCGGCTGGGGCGCACCCTCACAGGGGCCGGGAAGTGACTGCGTTCACTCCCGGCGGTCACCGCAGATGTGTATGCTCAGCGCTTGTGGACACCATGACACCCACCGATATCAGTGCCCGCCTTGCCGCGCTCCGGCAGGAGCACCGTGCGCTGGATGAGCAGATCCTGGGCATGGCCGCCAACGGCGACGATGAGCTGGAGGCCAAGCGCCTGAAGCGGCGCAAGCTGCAGCTGAAGGACTGCATCGCCAAGCTCGAAGACATGCTGATTCCGGACGAGCCGGCGTAGAGCCGACCGTTGGTCGGCTGCGGCTCCTCCCGATCCCCACTGGGGTCCCGAGGGTAGAGCCGACCGTTGGTCGGCTGCTCTTGCTCCCGGCGGCATGAACCCCTGGCGTGGGGCTTCGGACGGTGGTCAGCGTCGGTCAGCCGGGGCACGCCGTGTTGCCCGGTCTCCGGACGCTTGTGCCGCGCTTGCGCGCGGGTACCGACCAACGGTCGGTACCTACGAATTGCTGGCGAACGCAACAAGATCCGGATACGTCCGGATACGCCCGGTGCGCCCGGTGCGCCCGATGCGTCGGATACGGCCGGATACGTCGGATACGTCGGATCGACGACGTGCCGTCGTCAATCCGTGCTGACCGGCTCTTCCGGCTTTGCCGCTTCCGGGCTGACACGCTCGATGGTGTGGCGCAGTTCGCGGCCGAGGATGAACTTCGCATCCTTGGCCCACGCATCCAGGCGCGCATCGAACAGCAGCTTGCTGTTTTCATCCGGCCACACCAGGCGCAGTTCGCGCAGCTTCTGGATGAAGCCGCGGAACAGGGTGCGGTCGAAGAATTCCGGCGCGGCCGGCGCATAGAGCAGGCTCAGGCGCTGCGCGGCCTGCTGGCACAGGCTTTCCAGCTCGGCTGCGCCCAGCGTGCCGGGGCCGTTCTTCACCAGCACCGAGATCGCGATGTAATAACGCTCGAACGCCTGCTGCAGCGAATGGCCGATCGCACGCAGGCGGAAGACTTCATCGGTCTGCCCGGTGTTGCGCGCCAGGATGCCGCCGTCGTCGTCGTTGATGTTCTGCAGCAGCCCTTCGCGCACGAACACGTTGATGGTCTGCTCGATGCGCTGGGCGAACTCGTCTTCGGTCCACGGCAGGAACAGCTCGGCCTGCAGGAACGGGTAGACCGTGCGGCCCAGCTGGACCAGCCCGGTGCGGCTCATGCGGCGGTTGTTCTGGAAGCAGCAGGCCACCCACGAGGAGGCGGTGAACAGATGGATGACGTTGTTGCGGAAGTAGCTCAGCAGCACCGCGGTATCGCCGCTCACACTGAGCACATCGCCGAGCGGATGCTTGATGCGGGTGAGGACGTTGATCTCCTCGGCGTGGGCGATGATCCGCTCCGGCGAGTGCGGAGTGACCGTCACCCGGTCCGAGTACGGCATCTCCACCAGCAGGGTCTTGCACAGTTCGATCTGCGCGATCAGGTCCGCCTCGCCCATCGCATGCTTGGGCGTGGAAAGCAGCGCCAGCGCGAGCAGGTTGATCGGATTGACGTCGGCGGCGCCGTTGATATGCACCTGGATGCGTTCGGCCAGGTGATCCACCGTGCCGGACAGCCACGAGGGCTTCTCGTCTTCGCCGACCGGCTGGCCGTTCCACTCCGGCGCACGCTGGGCGAGCACGTCGTTGAGCGCGATCGGCTCGCCGAAGTTCACCACCACCTGGCCGTAGTTCTGCTTGAGCACCTTGGGGATCGACCACAGCAGCGACCAGATCGATTCCTTCTCCTTCGGCCGGCCGGACAGTTCGTCCAGGTAGCTGCCGCCTTCCATCAGCTTTTCATAGCCGATGTAGACCGGCTGGAACAGCACCGGCTTGCGCGGCTGGCGCAGGAATGCGCGCAGCGTCATCGAGATCATGCCGCCCTTGGGCTGCAGCAGGCGCCCGGTGCGCGAGCGGCCGCCTTCGACGAAGTACTCGATCGAGTAACCGCCGGCGACCAGCTGCGCCACGTATTCGCTGAGCACCGCCGAGTACAGCGCGTTGCCGCGGATCGAACGGCGGATGAAGAACGCACCGCCCTTGCGCAGCAGCGTGCCGACCACCGGCAGGTTCAGGTTGATGCCGGCCACGATGTGCGGCGGCACGATGCCGCGGTCGTACAGCAGGTAGGACAGCAGCAGGTAATCCATGTGGCTGCGGTGGCTGGGCACGTAGACCACTTCGTGCCCGGGCGCAGCAGCCTTGAACTTGTCCAGGTGGTGGACCAGCACGCCGGCGTAGATGCGGTTCCAGACATGGCTGAGCATGAAGCTGGCCGAACGCACCACGGGACTGGAGTAGTCCGCGGCGATTTCCCACGCGTAGGCGTGGGCTTTCTTCCAGGCATCGGCCGGCTTGGAGTTGTCGCGCTTGGCCTGCGAGGCGATCGCTTCGCGCACGGTGTCCGCGTCGAGCACCTTGTCCACCAGCAGGCGGCGGGTCGACAGGTCCGGCCCGATCACCGACTCGCGGATGCGGCGGAAATGGGTGCGCAGCACGCGCTGCAGCTTGCGCACGGTGCGCTCGGGGTCCAGCCCCTCATCGACCGTGGTGCGCAGCGAGATCGGCGGGGCGAAGCGCACGATCGTGCTGCGGCCGTTGAGCAGCACCGCCAGCAGGCGACGGAAACGACCCACCAGGGCCCAGTTTTCCGAGAACAGCACCGCGAACCAGCCGCTCTGCTTGTCCGGCGCGCGGCCGACGAAGATCGAGACCGGCACCAGGTGCACGTCCAGCTCGCCACGGGCGCGGTGCGCCTGCAGGACCTTGGCCAGCGAGTCGGAGTGGGTCTTGGCGCCACGCTGCTCGGGGATCAGCGAGTTGCTGCTGCTCCGGCGCGACAGGGCCAGGTAGGCGCGCTTGCGACCGGTCGGGTCACCGGCGATGGGCACCAGCGGCGACGGCAGGCCGGCCTCGCGGCAGGCCTTGTCCAGGATCAGCGCGTTGGACAGGCCGTAGTCCTCCAGCACGTAGACCACCGGCCGGCCATCGTTGTACTGGCCGGGATGTTCGGGTTCGATCTTCAGCGACAGCCACGGCTCGACCAGGCGGCCGAGCAGGCGCGCCCACCACGGCGGGCGGCCGCTGGGCGCGCGGGTGCCGGGCACGATCGCCGACGGCACGATGGCCGCCGGCTCCGCATCGGCGGCAACGGCCTCCGCGGGCGCGCCAGCGACCGGCGGGACCGGGGCGGCAGCACCGTCGGACGGCACGGTAGCGGGCGACGAGGACGTGGCGTCCGGCGTCTTGGGCGGCTCTTCGCCGGGGAAAGGCAGGGGATTCTGGTTCGGCATCGGCTTCATTATGGCTTAGCCGATGCGGAAGCATCGTCCTTGATCGCCGCAGCGGCTTCTGCCTCGGCCGCCTGGCGGGCGTCATGTTCAGCTTGTGCGGCGTCGGCGGCCTGCAGCAGCGCGTCGGTGTCTTCCAGCGTGCGGGTCACATACCAGTGGCCTTCGCGCCGGGTCATCCGCACCTGCGCTTCGATCTGCTCGCCGGCCAACGTGTACTGGATGCGCACCACGGCGTCGTCGCCGAGCTCGGAGGTCAGCTCGCCGCGCAGCCCGGTCAGGGCCTCATCCAGGGACAGCCCGTAGCTGGCCAGGGCCGTCTTGAAAGCTTTGATGAAGGGACTCAGCCGGCGCAGGCTCTCTTCCATGCCGGCCGCCTGCAGCTCCGCATCGGTGGACAGCCCGGCGGTGCGCGCGGTGGCCGTCAGCAGGGTGATGGTGGTCCTGGCCCGCTGCTTGTCCGTCAGTGGCGCGGCGGCAGCCCAGCGGCTCAGCGCGTTCACCACCTGGGTGTAATGGGCACGCTCGCTGTCGCTGTACTCGCTCTGGTTGCGCAGGTACTGCTCGCCGAACAGTCCCATCGAGTGGGCAGCCTGGCGGACCTGGGTCGCCTGGCCGGCGATCTGGGTATCAAACGAGCGCTGCAGCCGCTGCGGCGCATCCGGCCGCGACAGCGCGGCCAGCATCGGCAGCAACTGCCCATCCAGCGGCAGCTCGGTCAGCGGCCAGCGGCTGTGGCCCTGGCTCCACGCGCCCTGCAGGCGTGCGTACTGGCTCGGCGGCACCGCTGCCTTGGCATACCCGACCAGATCGTTGTCGGCGACCCGCTGGGCCAGCTGTTGCAGGGCCGCGACCGGCTCGGGCGCCGGCGCGTCCGGATCGATCTGCTTGTCCTTGCAGGCACTGAGCAGCACCAACCCGCACAGGGCCAGCGCCAACACCTGCCCTCGGTACTGCCACGGCTTCAACGACATGGACATGAATTCGGACTCCCCGGACCGGTCCGCATCTTGCGGCCTGTTCGGTGACAGCGGCAAGCCGGCAGACCTGCCGACCCTGCGCTTTATGCGCAAGCCCTTGAATGTACAGAAAAACCGGCGGTGACGGGGCCGCTACGCCCCGTCACTGCCTCAGCGCGCGGCGAGCGCCTGGGCGATCTCGGCCTGGATCGCGCGGGCGGTGGCCTGCGGGTCGCTGGCGAGCCGGATCGGGCGACCGACCACGATCGCGTCGGCGCCGTCGGCAAAGGCCTGGGCCACGCCCACGGTGCGCTTCTGGTCATCACCGACCGGGCCACCGGGGCGGATCCCGGGGCACACGATCGAGAAGCCGGCGCCGGTGGCCGCGCGGATCGGGCCGGCCTCCTGGCCGGAGGCGATCACGCCATCGATGCCAGCGGCCTGGGCGGCCAGCGCGCGCTCGACCACCACCTCGACCGGCTCGCGGTCGATGCCCATCTGGGCCAGGTCGCTGCGGCCCATCGAGGTCAGCACCGTCACCGCCAGCAGGCGCATGTCGCTGCCGTTGGCGGCCGCGCAGGCCTCCATCATCGCCGGGTGCCAGCCGTGGATGGTGGCGTAGCTCACCGGCCACTGCGACAGCCGCTTGATCACCGCAGCGGCAGTGGCGGGGATGTCGAAGAACTTCAGGTCGACGAACACGCGCTTGTCGCGCGCGGCCAGCGCATCGAGCACCTCGAAGTACTCGCCGGAGGCCAGCAGTTCCATGCCGATCTTGTAGAACGACACCGCATCGCCCAGGCGATCGACCCAGGCCAGCGCGTCATCGCGGCCGGGCACGTCGAGCGCGAAGATCAGGCGCTCGTCGTCCCGCAGCGGCAGCGGCGCCCGGCTCACGGTGCGTAATCCAGCGCGGCGCGCTTGGCGTCGTGGCGGGCCTGGCGCGACTGGCTGTAATCGTTGTTGAACTGGGCCGGCTCGAAGCCGCCGTAGGTCGGGTTGGGCAGCATCCACCAGCGCTCGCCGAACCAGTCGTGGTACTGCTGCAGCAGCGCGTCACGGCCGTCGTTGGTGTTGGCGGTGACTTCCACGAAGTCGCCCAGCTGGTCGCCGAACTGCATCAGCACGCGGTACTTCTGGCCGGCCAGGCGGCGGCGGCAGTTCTTCTCGCTGCCGGCCTGCTCGCAGCCGTCCACCACGGTGCCCAGGCCGAGGAACACGCTGTCGTCGGCCACCGGCAGGCCCTGCTCGCGCAGGTTGGCCAGCGTGGCCTCCTTGAGATGCACGGCGCGGTTGGAGATGTACAGCAGGGTCACGCCCTTGGCGTTGGCCGCCTTGGCGAAATCGACCACGCCCGGAATCGCCTTGGCCTTCTTTTCGGCCACCCACTGGTCCCAGCTCAGCTCGTCGTACTCCTTGCCATCGCGCACCAGGCGCGCCTGGTAGGGCGAGTTGTCCAGCACGGTTTCATCCACGTCCAGCACCACGGCCGGCTTCAGGCCCTTAGCGGCGTTGCCGCGTTCTTCCGGCACCAGCGCGTCCCAGTTGGCTTCCTTCAGCGCCTTGTCCAGGTGATCGGCGGCGGCGCGGTAAGTCTGCTCGGTGATCGCGCGGTATTCCTGCGCGCGCTGCATCCACAGCACGGCATTGAGGTTGTCATTGGCGGCCACGGCGGCATCGCCGGTGGCGGCCGGGGCGCTCGCGGCAGCCGCAGCGGCCGGCGGGGCGGCATCGGCCGGGGTTTCGGTGCGCTTGCAGGCACTCAGTGCCAGCACGGCACAGGCAAGCACGGACAGGGAAACAGCACTACGACGCATGGCATTCACCGGCAACAGATTCGCGCCAGTTTACCGGCTTGTCCGGCGGCATTCATGCGCAAGGCAGGGCTCGGCTATGCTGCACGCCCCTGAAACACCCCGGAGCGCCCCATGACCGACGACACCCAGACCCCAGCCCTGCCCGTGCTCAGCGCGGCCCAGGCCCGCGCGTTGGGCTGCCTGATCGAGAAGGAGGCGACCACCCCGGACGCCTACCCGCTCACGGTCAACGCCGCGCAGGTGGCGGCCAACCAGAAGACCGCGCGCGAGCCGGTGATGGCCCTGTCCGCCGGTGATGTGCACCATGCGCTGCGCCAGCTGGAAAGCATGGGCCTGGCCCGCCAGCAGTTTTCCTCGCGCGCCGAGCGCTACGAGCATCGCGCCGGCAGTGCGCTGGACCTGACCCGGCAACAGCTGGCCATCGTGGGCCTGTTGCTGCTGCGCGGCCCGCAGACGGTGAACGAACTGCTGACCCGCAGCGAGCGGCTGTTCCAGTTCCAGGACGCGGAGGAGCTGCGCCACCACATCGAGCGCATGATCCAGCGCGGTCTGGCGGTGCAGCTGCCGCGCGCCAGCGGCCAGCGCGAAGACCGCTACATGCACCTGCTGGGTGGCCCAGTGGATGTGCAGGCCCTGGCGGAGAGCTACAAGGGGTCTTCGTCGAGCGGCGGCGGTGGCAGCCCGGCGCTGGAAGCACGCGTGCAGCAGCTGGAGGCCACGGTGGCCGAACTGCAGGAACAGCTGGCGGAATTGCGCGCGCAGTTGGGCGGGTGAGGGGCAGCCGACCAACGGTCGGCTCTACCTGTGTCGCTGATTGATTCGCTGGTGACGGGCAGCCGGCCAACGGTCGGCTCTACCGGCGGGTGGGTGTGGCGCCGTGCACGTCGCCGGTGTCAGGGCGCCGGTGCGCCGGGGGTGGCGAACAGCAGCACCACCTCCGCGTGTGGCGGCGGCAGCAGCAGGTCGCCACGATCCTCCATGCCCAGCTTGCGCAGCAGCGCGGCCGAGCGCACGTTGTCCGGGGACACGATGCCGTACAGATCGGTGTGACCGAGCACATCGCGCGCGTAGTGCATCACCCCGCGCGCGGCCTCGAACGCGTAGCCGTGGCCTTCGTACTGCGAGAGCAGTGCATAGCGGATATCCGGGGCCGGCAGCCCGGCGCGCCGGACCAGGCCGGCATTGCCCAACCATGCGCCGTCTTCGCGGCGGACGATGGCGTACATGCCAAAGCCGTTGAGCGTGTAACTGCCCAGCACGCGCTCGGCGGTGTAGTCGCGCGCCTGCGCCAGGGTGCGTACGCCGCGGTCGGCGATGTTGCGGATGAAGCCCGGCTCGTTGAGCAGGGCCAGCATGTCGGCGGCATCGTGGTCAGGGTCGATCAGGCGCAGGTGCAAACGGTCGGTCTGGATCACGGCGGACATGCGGGTACCGGTGGAAGGCGATACGCCGATTGTGCAATGCGCGCCGCGAACCCGGTAGAGCCGACCAACGGTCGGCTCTACCCCGGGCGGTGGGTCAGTCGAAGAGGGCCTGGATCGCGGCCAGGCCTGCGTTGGCGCGCTCTTTCTTGCGCGCGGCGTCGGCGACGGGATCGGCGCCATCGCGCTGCATTTCCTCGGCCGGGATCTCATCGAAGAAGCGGCTGGGCTTGAGCCGCACGTGCTCGCCGAATTTGCGGGTGAGCTTGCTGTAGCTCATCCACAGCTGCACCTTGGCGCGGGTGATGCCCACGTACAGCAGGCGTCGCTCTTCCTGCAGGTTGCCTTCGTCCAGGCTGACCTGGTGCGGCAGCACACCGTCCTCGCAGCCGATGATGAACACGTACGGGAATTCCAGGCCCTTGGAGGCGTGCAGGGTCATCATCCGCACCTGGTTGCCACCGTCGTCCTTGTCGTTGCGCGAGAGCAGTGCCAGCTGCGCGGCCAGATCGGCGGTGGAGGCACCGCGCGGGCCGCCCTCGAACCACTGCGCCAGTTCTTCCAGGTTGCCGAGGCGACGCTGGTACACCGATTCTTCTTTGCACGAACTACGCAGATCCGAGACCAGCCCGGATTCCTTCACCAGCTTGCGCACCAGGTCGCCGGAGCTGAGCTTGGGCATCTCCGCACGCAGGTCGCGCAGGATGTCGGTGAAGCGGCTCAGGCCATTGGCCGCGCGCGGCGGCAACTGCGAGAGCGCACCGATCGCTTCGGCGGCGTGCGCCATCGGCAGATCCTTTTCCGAGGCCAGCTCGGCCAGCTTGGCCAGGGTGCCGGCACCCACTTCGCGCTTGGGCGACTGCACCGCACGCATGAACGCCGTATCGTCGTCCGGGTTCACCAGCAGGCGCAGCCAGGAGAGCGTGTCCTTGACCTCCTGCCGTTCCAGGAACGCGGTGCCGCCGGTGATGTGGTACGGCGCGCGCACCAGCTGCAGCGCTTTCTCCAGCGGCCGCGACTGGAAGTTGCCGCGGAACAGGATGCAGAAATCGCTCCACGGAATCTTCCTGGACGTAGCCAGGAACGAAATCTCCGCGGCCACTTTTTCCGCTTCATGCTCGCTGTTGCGGCACTCCCACACGCGGATGCGCTCACCGTCAGCCTGGTCGCTCCACAGTTTCTTCAGGTGTTCGTGCGGGTTGTTGGCGATCAGTGCGTTGGCCGCGCGCAGCACGCGGTTGGAACAGCGGTAGTTCTGCTCCAGCTTGATGATTTCCAGCGCCGGGTAGTCGCGCGCCATCTGCTGCAGGTTTTCCGGGTTCGCACCGCGCCAGGCGTAGATCGACTGATCGTCATCGCCCACGCAGGTGAAGTTGCCCTTGCTGCCGGCCAGCTGCTTGAGCAGCCGGTACTGGGCATCGTTGGTGTCCTGGCATTCGTCCACCAGCAGGTAGCCGATGCGCTCGCGCCAGGCCAGTGCGATCTCCGGGTTTTCTTCCAGCACCTGCACCGGCAGGCGGATCAGATCATCGAAATCGACCGCGTTGAACGCGGTCAGGCGCAGCTGGTAGCGCTCGTAGACGCTGGCCGCTTCCTTCTCGCGCGTGCTGCGTGCCGCAGCCATCGCCTGCTCGGGCGAGAGGCCGGCATTCTTGGCGCGCGAGATCAGGTTCTTCACGTCCTCGATGTCGTCCGGCTTGGCCCCGTACATCAGGTCCTTGACCTGCGTGGTCGAATCGTCGGCATCGAAGATGGAGAACCCGCGCTTGAGCCCCACCGCAGCGTGTTCGATCTGCAGGAACTTCAGCCCCAGCGCGTGGAAGGTACAGATCGTCACTTCATCGGCATCGTCACCGCGCAGGCGCTTGGCCACGCGCTCGCGCATTTCCTTGGCCGATTTGTTGGTGAAGGTGATCGCCGCGATCCGCCGCGCCGGGTAGCGCTTGCTGGCGATCAGCTGGCCGATCTTCTCCACGATCACGCGCGTCTTGCCGCTGCCCGCGCCGGCGAGCACCAGCAGAGGACCTTCGCAGTGCATCACTGCCGCGTGTTGGGGAGGATTGAGACCGTGCATGCCATCTCCAGGGGAGGGGCATTGTACCGGCCTTGGTCGGCCCGCATCGACGCGCCACCGCCCGGATTGACGCCTTCACGGGGGTGGGGTATCCATTGTCCTGATCGACGCAGAGGACGCGACGCATGGCAGTGAGCAGGAAAGGACGCGGGGTGTGGATGTTGGTCGCGGCCCTCGCGGCCCTGCCCGCCTGGGGGCAGTCGAGCCAGCCGGACCTGCGTGCCCAGGATGCGCAGGACACCGACGCCTTCCTGAACCGGCACCCCGACCTGCGTTACCGCAAGCTCGGCAAGGAGGCCCAGGCGCGCGGCCGCCTCGAGGAAGCGCGGCGTTTCTACCGCCTCGGCGCCCGCCATGCCGACAAACTGTCCCAGGCCGCGCTGGCCGAGATGTGGTGGAACGGCCAGGGCGGCGGGCAGGACCGGGCGCTGGCCTACGCCTGGATGGACCTGGCCGCCGAGCGCGGGACCGAGTTCCTGCTGGTGCTGCGTGAGCGCTACTGGGCTGCGCTGACCCCGGACGAGCAGACCCGCGCGGTGCAGGAAGGCCAGGCCCTGTACGCCGAGTTCGGCGACACCGTGGCCCAGCCCCGGTTGGAGCGTGAACTCCGGCGCGGGCTGAGTGAGGTCACCGGCAGCCGTACCGGCTCGGTCGGCGGCATGCGCATGCTGGTCCGCGATGATCGCGGCCAGCGCTACGTGGAGCCGGACGTGTTCTATCGGGACGAATACTGGCAGCCGGCCCAGTACTGGCAATGGCAGGCGCGGCAGCTGGAGGCGGCCGGGCGTGCGATCGGCACCGGGAGCGTGGAGGTCGGCATGCCGACCACGGTACCGGGCTTGCGGGACTGAACCGATCCGGTGCCATGCCGGGGCCGCCGAACGGATAAAATCCCGGCATGGCCAAGCTCTATTTCTATTATTCGGCGATGAACGCCGGCAAGACCACGACCCTGCTGCAGTCGGCGCACAACTACCGCGAGCGGGGCATGCGCGTGGCCATCCTGACCCCGCGGCTGGATGATCGCGCCGGGCACGGCGTGGTCGCCTCGCGGATCGGCCTGAAGGCGGACGGGATCGCGTTCCACCCCGACACCGACCTGCAGCAGCTGATCGCCGAGGACATCGCCGCGCACGGCCCGCTGGGCTGCGTCCTGGTGGATGAGGCGCAGTTCCTGAGTCGCAGCCAGGTGTGGCAGCTCAGCGAGGTGGTCGACCAGATGCGCATCCCGGTGCTCTGCTACGGCCTGCGCACTGATTTCCGCGGTGAGCTGTTCGAAGGCAGCCAGTACCTGCTGGCCTGGGCCGATGAGATGCAGGAGATCAAGACGATCTGCCACAGCGGCAAGAAAGCCACGATGACCGTGCGCGTGGACGAGCACGGCCACGCGGTGCAGGACGGGCCGCAGGTGGAGATCGGCGGCAACGAGCGCTATGTGTCGGTAAGCCGCGCAGAGTTCAAGAAGATCATGCGCGGTGAAGGCCGTATCGACCCGTTGCAGGCCGGTTGACCCGCCTCCCCGTCAGCCTCACCCAGGCGCCTCAGTACAACGTGCGCTCCGCCGCGCCCTTCGGCGGCGGGCTGTACTGATAGAGCCAGGTTTCGGTCAGCGTTTTCCCGCCACTGCGCAGGTACAGGCGGATGTCGATCTGCTCGGTCGAGTCATCCGGCGGCACCACGTCGAACATCGCACGGTAGCCCTTGATCTCGCGCAGCGGGCGCGCCGAAACGATCTCGGTGCGGCCACGGCTGACCTGCACGACGGCCTCGACTTCGCCCTTGTCGATCATCGCGGCCAGTTCGCCCCCTTCGAAATCGACCGCAAAGCGCCACGAGAAGTACTCGCGCTTCTTGCCGATCACCCCGCCCAGGCCGGTACGGGTGGCCACGCAGTGCGCCAGCGGCGGGCGCGCCGGCGGCTCCGCGCCCCAGTACAGGCGGTAGCCGAGCAGCAGCTCCTGGCCCGGCTGCGGCTTGGCCTCGGGATTCCAGAACGCCACGATGTTGTCGAAGGTCTCATCCACGGTCGGGATTTCAACCAGCTGCACCGAGCCCTTGCCCCATTGCCCCTTCGGTTCGACCCACAGGCACGGACGCTTCTCGTAGAAGACGCCGTCGTCCTGGTAATGGTCGAAGTTGCGGTCGCGCTGGAGCAGGCCGAAGCCGCGCGGGTTGTTGTCCACGAACATGTTGAAGCGCAGATTGTACGGGTTGCACAGCGGGCGCCAGATCCATTCGCCGGCGCCGGTCCACATCGACAGGCCATCGGTATCGTGGATCTCCGGGCGCCAGTCCCAGGCCATGCGGCGGTCGTTCTCGCCGACCTGGTACATGCTGGTGCACGGGGCGATGCCCAGGCGCTCGATCGCCTTGCGGGGGTACAGCGCGCAGTCGATGTCCATCAACAGCACATCGCCGTTGGTGATCGCAAAGCGGTAGGCGCCGGTGGTGCTGGGTGAATCCAGCAGGGCGTAGACCACCAGCGTGTCCGAGTCCGCTGCCGGCTGCTCCAGGTAGTAGGCGATGAAATCCGGGAATTCCTCGGGCTTGCCCATGCCGGTGTCGATCGCCAGGCCGCGCGCGGATTGGCCGTACTGGCCCTCCTTGCCGACCGCGCGGAAATAGCTGGCACCGAGGAACGCGGCGAAGTCGCGGTCGGTGTCCTTGCGGGTATTGAGGCGGAAGCCGGCAAAGCCCAGGTCGGCCGGCAGGTGGCTGCCCTTCAGGCCGCTCTTGCCGTAATCGAAGGCGGCGCCGTCATAGGCCAGTTCCTGCGCCTTGCCGTCGGTCACGTCGAACATCCGCACCGGGGAATGGAAGTACAGCCCCAGGTGGAAGAACTTGGCCTGGTAACGCCCGGGCTGGTCGGCCCACAGGGCGTGGTCCTGACGGTACTGGATGGACTGGTACTGGTCCCAGTCCAGCCCTTCCACCGGGCCCGGCAACGTTCGCTTGTGGCTCTGGTAGGCGGCTTGGGACAGCGCGCGGGCCTGCCCTTTGAGCGAGGCGAAATCGAACGGCTGCGGCTGGCCCAGCCGGCGCAGGCCGACCTGGTTGCCCTGCGCGGCGCAGGCCGGCAGTGCGGGCAGGCCGAAAGCGGCCAGGGCCACGGAGGCATTGCGGAGGAAGTCGCGTCGTTGCATGCAGGCAGCGATGGCAGGGAAGGGCCGGCCATCATAGGCACGCAGACGTTAATTCGCCGAGGTGAATGCGCGGCGGCGTTCAGCCAGCACGGTCAGGGCCCGGCGGCGACCTGCGCCGGCACGCAGTCCTGCCGCAGCCGGTTCACCTCCTGCAGCAACTGCCCGCCCTGCGGCCACTGTACCTGCAGCTCCTGCCGAAGCTGGCCCAGTGCTTCGCGCGCGCGCGCCGGGGAGGTGCCGCAGTCCAGCTGCGCCATCGCCGCGCGCGCGCGCCAGCGCAGGGCACGGCTGTCGAGGTCGGCGGCGTCGCCCACCAGCAAGGGCGCCAGCGCGCGGCGCGCTTCCACGGTCTGGCCCATCCGGCCCAGGTTGCGGCCCCAGGCCAGCTGCAACGCGCGCTGCAGCGCCGGGCTGGAGGGCCCGGCACGGTCCGCCCGACGCATCAGCGCCGCCAACTGCTCGCCGGCCTGGCGTGGATCACCCTGCGCACTGACGATCTCGGCCATCTGCCGATCGGCCTGCTGCACGGACGCATCGTCGTCGCCGCGTTGCGCGGCCTGCCACTGCCGCCCCTCGTGCAGGGCGGCCAGGGCGGCCTGCCAACGCCCGCCCTGGGCCAGGGCAGCGGCATAGTCGTACAGGCCCTGCGGCAGCAGGCCGACGCAATCGGGTTGGCGCCAGATCGCCACGGCGCGGCCCAGGTCATCGATCGCGGTGGCACTGTCACCGCGCTCCAGCGCCAGCCGCCCCAGCGCATGCCAGGTCAGGCCGGTATCGCGATGCTGTTCACCCAGCGCCTGCCGGGTCAGGCGATGCACCTGCTGCAACTGGGCCTGCGCCTGCTGCAGGTCACCGCGCTGCAGCGCCAGCAGCGCGCGCAGACGACGGATCGACAGGGTTTCCGGGTGATCCGGCCCGTACAGTGCCACCGCATCGGCGCCGGCCGATTGCAGCGCCTGCCCGGCAGCGTCGAGGTCGCCCTGTGCGGCCAGCGTCTCGCCCATGTGCCGCCGCAGCGCGATCAACTGCGGGTTGCGCGCGCTGGCCTTGGCCTGCAGCAGCTGCAGCGCCTGCCGGTAGCCGGCCAATGCGGCCGCCGCACGGCCATCGTCGCTGTCCAGCGCGGCCAGGTCGGCCAGGCTCTCCGCAGTGCCCTGCGTATCACGCAGCACATCACGGCGCAGCACCCGCGCCTGCTCGAAGGAGGCACGGGCGTTGTCGCGGTAGCCCAGCAGCTGTTGGCAGCGCCCCAACTGGGTGTGGTACTCGGCCACGACCGTCGGCAGCCGCAGACGCTGCTGCGTGGCCAATGCCTGCATCGGCGTGAGGTGGGTCACGCACTCGCGCGAGCGCCCCAGCATGCGCAGGGCCCGCCCACGCTGGGTCACCGCTTCCAGCTGCAGCGCCGGTGGCACCTCGCCGGCCTGCTCGAGCAGCGCGCGCTGGTGATCGAGCGTCTGCAGCCCCAGCTGGTAGTCGCCCATGCCGATCCGCAGGCGGCCGATCACACCTTCCAGTTCGGCCAGCGACAGTGGCTGATCGCGCAGTTCCGCCTCGCCCCGCTGCTGTCCGGTGGCCAGCAGCTGGCGCAGATCGAAACTGCCGTGGCGCACGCCAGCGGCCCGGTCGAACAAGCCCACGGTGAAATCCTCCATCGCCTGGGCGCGCGCCACTTCACGGCGGGCCTGCTGCATCTGCCACAGCGCGGTGAGCGCCAGTGCGAGCAGGGCCAGCACCGCCATGCTGCCCAGCGCCACGCCCCAGCGGTGGCGGCCCAGGTATTTGCGCAGCCGGTAACCCACGTGCTGCGGCCGGGCATGGATCGGGCGGCCTTCGAGGAAGCGGCGCAGGTCCTGGGCCAGCGCTTCCACCGAGGCGTAGCGCTGCCCGGGTTCCTTCTGCAGGGCCTTGAGCAGGATGGTGTCCAGGTCGCCGCGCAGCCGCCGCGACAGGCGCCTGGCCGCCACCGCCTGCTCACCCCCGGCGGCCGCCACGCGCGCCACCACCGCCGAGGCGCGCGGGGCCTGCACCTCCAGGATCGAGCGCTCCCACTCCGCATCGCTGTGCCGGCGCAGGCGATAGGGCTTCTGCCCGGTGATCACCTCGAACAGCACCACGCCCAGGGAATAGACATCGGTCAGCGTGGAGACCGGCTCGCCGCGGACCTGTTCCGGCGCGGCGTAGTGCAGGGTGAACGCCCGCGCTTCGGTGGGAGGATGCACGGGCGGTTTGCCCTCGTCATCGTCGAGCAGCTTGGCGATGCCGAAGTCCAGCAGTTTCACCTCGCCCTCGGCGGTGACCAGGATGTTGGAGGGCTTGAGGTCGCGGTGCACGATCAGGTTCGCGTGCGCGTGGCTGACCACCGCGCAGACCTGCAGCATCAGCTGCAGGCGCCGCTCCAGCGGGAGCGCCAGGCGCTGGCAGTGCTCGGTGATCGGCTCGCCTTCCACGTAGGCCAGCGCAAGGTAAGGCTGCCCCTGCAGATCCACGCCGGCATCCAGCAGATGGGCCAGGTTCGGGTGCTGCAGCCGCGCCAGAATCTCGCGTTCGCGGCTGAAGCGCTGGCGCAGGCCGGGATCGGCATAACCGCTGCGCAGCAGCTTCAGGGCGACCTGGCGCTCGTACAGGCCATCGGCACGCTCGGCCAGCCAGACCTCGCCCATGCCGCCCTCGCCGAGCGGGCGCAGCAGCCGGTACGGCCCGACCCGCGTGCCTACCCGGCTGTCCTCCGGCGCGGCGGTCCACAACGGCTGGGCCAGGAACTCGTGGCTGTCGCGCTCGTGGGCGAGCAGGCGCTCCACATCCTCGGCCAGGCCCGGATCGTCCACACGCAGGCGCGACAGCCGCTGCTCACGCGCCGGTTCGGGCAGTTCCAGCAATTGATCCAGCAGGCAGGACAACTGCCGCCAGCGTGACGCCTCCATCGGTCCTCTCCCCGGACGATGCGTGGGCTTTCAGGGCTCCCCGACCGACGCCAGCAGGAACATGCGCGCCTTCTGCCAGTCGCGGCGGATGCTGCGCTCCGAGCGTTGGCACAGGTCGGCGATTTCCTGCTCGGACAGGCCGGCGAAGTACCGCAGTTCCACCACCTTGGCCAGGTGTGCATCCACCGCGTGCAGCTGCGCCAGCGCGACATCCAGCGCCAGCAGGTCTTCATCCAGGCGCACGCCGCTGCTGCTGTTCTCCGGCAGTTCCACCCGCTTGAGGTCACCGCCGCGTTTGCGCGCCAGCCGGTTGCGCGCGTAATCGACCACCACGCTGCGCATTGCCGAGGCGGCGTAGGCAAAGAAATGCGCGCGGTCCTCGAAGCGCGCGGCGCCCCGCGAGCCGAGCAGCTTCAGGTACGACTCGTGCACCAGCGAGGTGGCATCCAGGGTGCGGCCCTGCTGACCGGCCAGCTGCCGGCGGGCCATGCTGTGCAGCTCCTGGTAGAGCAGGGTCAGGACCCGGTCGAGCGCGGCGCGGTCGCCCGCCCGGGCCGAATCCAGCCACACGGTGATATCCGGTCCTTCGTCCATCGCACACCCCCGCCGGTGACGTTGGCCGGACTATACCGCCCGATGGGCGACAGGCGCGCGACGATTCAGCGCTGGCAGTGCCCGCACCAGACGCTGGCGCGCTGGCCGATGGTGGCGTGGCGGAGCAGCCGGCCACACTGGCGGCAGGGCTCGCCTTCACGCCCGTAGACCAGCAGCTCCTGCTCGAAGTACCCCGGCGCCCCGTCCGGATTGATGAAATCGCGCAGGGTGGTGCCGCCCCGGGTAATGGCATAGGCCAGGATCTGTTTCACCGCATCGGCCAGGCGCTGGTAGCGCGCGCGGGAGATCTTACCGGCCTCGCGCAGCGGATTGATCCCGGCCATGAACAGGCTTTCGGCAGCGTAGATGTTGCCGACGCCGACCACGATGCCCTGGTCCATCAGGAACGTCTTCACCGACGCGCTGCGGCCGCGGCTGCGGGCGAACAGGTAGTCGCCATCGAAGGCGTCGTCGAGCGGCTCCGGACCCAGCCCGGCCAGCAAGGCATGGGTTTCCCCCGCCGGCTGCCACAGCAGGCTGCCGAAGCGGCGCGGGTCGTTGAAGCGCAGCAGGCGCCCGTTGTCCAGGCTGATGTCCACATGGTCGTGTGCGCGAACCGGCGTATCGCCGGGCAGCACGCGCAGGCTGCCGGACATGCCCAGGTGCAGCACCGCGCTGCCGATGGCGGTATCAAGCAGCAGGTATTTGGCGCGACGGCGGACCGCTTCAATTGCCTGCCCGGGCAGCTGCTCGCTGATCTCCGGCGGAATCGGCCAGCGCAGGTCGGGCCGGCGCAGGATCACGCCGTGGATGCTGCGGCCTTCCAGGTGCGGGGAAAGGCCGCGGCGGGTGGTTTCTACTTCGGGGAGCTCGGGCATGGGAGGAATTCTAAGGCGTCCCCCGATGAACCGCGGTAGAGCGGCGGGCTGCCCCGCTACGGTCCGAGTGACGCTCAGCGCGGCGGCGCAGCCAACTCGCGCGCACTCAAATACCCGTCGCCATTGGCATCCTGTTTGTGGAAGCGCTGGATCAGGGTCTGCCGCTGCTGTTCGCGGGTGATCGGGGCGCCCTTGCCGCCGGGCAGTTCATCGGCACGGAGCACGCCATCGCCGTTGCGGTCCATGTGATCGAAGGCGTACAGCAGCCACTGCACGTATTCCTCCACGCTGACCCGTCCGTCGCCGTCGGTGTCCATGCGCTGCAGGTAGCTGCCGGTATCGGTGACCTGCGCCTGTGCCGTCGCGCCCAGCACGCCAACGGCCAGGCCCAGACACGCAAAACGCCGCACAAGGCGGCGTTTTGCGGAGACGTTCCCGGTCGGGAGGCGCATCGATCAGTTCGCCGTCAGTGCGTAGCCCTTCAGGCGTGCGGCGTAGTTCTGCAGCGCGGCGATGCCGCTGGCTTCGGCCTCGTGGCACCACGCCTGCAGGAGCTTCAGGCGCTCGGCGGCGTCGTTGCCACGCGCTTCCAGCAGGGCCGCCAGGCGGGCACGGTGTTCCACCAGCACGCGGATGCGCGGTCGCTGTTCGACCCACGTGCTGAGCTGGGCGCGGCAATCCGGCTTGAGCCAGCGGCCGTCGTTGACCAGGCCACGGCGCATGCGGCGCGGCAGCAGCTTGCGCAGCTTGGCGCCCGCCATCGCGGCCTCTTCGCGCAGGGCCGGCACGAACACGTTGCGCTGGTAATCGGTCATCGCCTGGAAGCGGTGCGACAGCAGGGCCTTGAGGGTTTCCGCATCCGGCACGGCGATGTTCGGGCGCACGTCCATGCTCGGTGCTACGCGCAGCACCTTGGCCAGGCGCAGGGCCTGCAGGCCGCGGATCACCGCCCAGCCGATGTCGAACTCCCAGCGGCGCATGGAGAAGCGCGCCGAACTGGGGAAGGCGTGATGGTTGTTGTGCAGCTCTTCGCCACCCACCCAGAACGCCCACGGGGTCAGGTTGGTGGAGGTATCGGCCGATTCGAAGTTGCGGTAGCCCCACCAGTGGCCCAGGCCGTTGATGACGCCGGCGGCCCAGAACGGGATCCAGGCCATCTGGATCGCCCACAAGGCCACGCCGGGCAGGCCGAACAGCACGCTGTTGATGACCAGCAGCGCGACCGGGCCGAGATTGGCGTGCGGGGTGTACAGGTGGCGCTCGATCCAGTCATCCGGGGCGCCGCGGCCGTACTGCTCGATGTCCGCACGCATCGCGCGGGCCTCGCGGTACAGCTCCACGCCGCGCCAGAACACCATGCCGATGCCCTTGGTCACCGGGCTGTGCGGGTCTTCATCGGTTTCCACCTTGGCGTGGTGCTTGCGATGGATCGCCACCCACTCCTTGGTGATCATGGAGGTGGTCAGCCAGGTCCAGAACCGGAAGAAGTGCGCGATGACCGGATGGAAATCCACCCCCCGGTGCGCCTGGCTGCGATGCAGATACAGGGTCACGGCGAAGATGGTGAGCTGCGTGAATACCAGCAGCACCAGCGCCATGCCCCACCAGCCAAGGCCGACGACGCCGCCGGTCAGGAAGTTGAGGAGCGTATCGAGCATCGCAGAACTCCGGGCCGCAGTCGGCCAGCAAGGAAACGGGTACACCTTCGGACATGATGGGGCCTGACGTTGCAAACTTCATCCCTTCGATGCCATTTTTGCGCAGTCATTCAGTTCCTCCCTTACCTTCGTGAGCATGCCCCCGCATTCATGACAGTCGCAGCCTCGCCGGTGGTGCCGGCCTCCTCCGTCCCCCTGATCGAGCTCGACCGCGCCTGTGTCATCCGCGGGCAGGTCCGGGTCCTGCACGATCTCAGCCTGCGCATCGAACAGGGCCAGCACACCGCCCTGCTGGGCCCCAATGGCTGCGGCAAGTCGTCCTTCATCAAGCTCATCACCCGCGAGCTTTACCCGCTGGCGCATGGCGATGGCACGGTGGCGGTGCGCGTGCTCGGCCAGAACCGCTGGCAGGTGGACCGGCTGCGCTCGCAGCTGGGCATCGTCACCGGCGACCTGAGCAGCAACCTCTCGGACATGCCCGGGCTGACCGTGGAAGAGGCGGTGCTGACCGGCTTCTTCGCCAGCTTCGTGGTGCCGGCCTTCCGCGAAGTGACCCCGGAGATGCGCGAACGCGCGCGTGAAACCCTGGCCATGACCGGCGCCCTGCCCCTGCTGCAGCGTGGCTATGCCGAGCTGTCGGCCGGCGAGACCCGGCGCGTGCTGATCGCCCGGGCGCTGGTGAACCGGCCGCAGGCCCTGCTGCTGGATGAGCCCTCCACCGGGCTGGACCTGATCGCCCGCGAGCAGTTGATCGCCACCATGCGCGAGCTCGCCCGCCAGGGCATCACGCTGGTGCTGGTGACCCACCACATCGAGGAGATCATTCCCGAGATCGAGCGGGTGGTGATGCTGCGCGGTGGCAAGATCCTCGCCGATGGCCCGCGCGCGGAACTGCTGCGGGACGGACCGTTGTCCGAGCTGTTCGGCGGCCCGATCCGCGTGGTGGATCAGGCCGGCCGGTTGAGCGCGTTCGCGGGGTGAACGCGAAAGGGGGCCCGCGGCCCCCTACTGCGGCACGGCCATGCCGGATCTGGCCGGATGCCGCCCGGCCGCTCCCGTGGCCGGATGAAGCTGCGATCATGCGGCTCCCCCTCTTCGAGACCTGCCGATGTCGTCGTTCCCGCGCTCTGCTGCCGTTCGCCCGATGCTGGTGACCGCCCTGTTCGCCGCCCTTGCCGGCTGTTCGTCAACGGCGGCACCGCGCACCACGGCGGTGGAAGCGTCGGTCACCACCAAGGCGGTCGGCTACCTGCAGGGCAGCGCCGTGCCGGACAGCTTGGCACTGGTACCGGCACCGCCGGCCGCCGGTTCGGCCGGCTTCGCGCTGGACGAACAGGTCAGCCGTGAGGCCCGTGCCCTGCGCGGCAGCCCGCGCTTCGAACAGGCCCACCGCGACGCGGAACTAGCCTTCCCCGCCGGTGCCAATCAGTTCTCCTGCGCGATCGATGTCGACGTGGATGCGGTCAAGACGCCGGCCCTGTACCGCCTGCTGGAACGCAGCCGGATCGATGCCAGCGCGGCCACCCGCACGGCGAAGAAGCACTACCAGCGCGCGCGGCCGTTCATGGTCAACAACGAACCCACCTGCTCGCCGGAAGACGAACAGGACCTGCGCGGCAATGGCTCGTATCCGTCCGGCCATACCTCGATCGGCTGGGCCTGGGCCCTGATCCTCTCGGAGATCGCCCCGGACCGCGCCGACGCGATCCAGGCACGCGGCCGCAACTACGGCGAGAGCCGCCTGGTCTGCAACGTGCATTGGCAGAGCGATATCCTCGAAGGCCGCTTCATGGGCGCTGCCGCCGTGGCACGCCTGCATGACAACGCCGCGTTCAACAGTGACCTGCTGGCGGCACGCAAGGAGATCGCCGCGGCACGCAAGGCAGGGCTGCATTCGGCGCGGGATTGTGCGGCTGAAGAAGCGGTGTTGAAGGTGCGGCCGGCGAGCGCGTTGTAAGGCGGCCTGTCACAACGCGACACCTTACTGGACGTTACTGGACGTTGCCGCGGACAGCAGGGAGACCAGGCTTTCGACGCAACGTCCCCATCTTGAGCAGCTCGATCACCAACATCAGCCCCACCGCCATCAGCACGCTGGCGGCCGGGGCCATGGTGAGGCCCTGAAGCGCCGACAACGCAAAGGGCACCGACGGCACTAGAAACATCAGCCGCAACGGTATCTGCGCGTACGCCACAAGCACGCCATATCGGCTATGGCGCAGCAGCAGTACAGCCGATGCAATCAGGCTTGCCTGCAGCATCCAGCTTGGCACCAGCATCAGCAGGGTGGCGTACCCATGGCTTTGCAGAACGGCCAGCGACCCATGAACATCATCGGCGTAGGGAGTCCGTCCGCGTTGCAGTGCCGACAAGGCGTAGAAAGCGACCTGGACCGCATCCATGGTCGCCCAGAACAGGAACGCCCATCGCCGTGTAGATCGCTTGTAGTCCGTTACGTCCATGCCTTTGATCTTACGTCGAATGCCGCGATTAGACGGCAATGCAACAAAAAACGGCGCGGATTTCTCCGCGCCGTTTTCGTTTCCACAGCGTACCCACCAACGGTGGGTACCTACCATCAGAACTTCGCGGTGAACTCCACGCCGAACGTGCGCGGTTCGTTGAGGAATCCGGTCAGGTTGTTGAAGTCGATCGCGCCGACCACGCGCACCTGGTCGGTCAGGTTGCGGCCGTACACGGCCACGTCGTACTGGCCGTAATCCCAGTTGTAGCCCAGGCGCAGGCCACCTTCCAGCGAAGAGCGGCTGCGGAACTCCGGGGACTCGTACAGGAAGAAGTTCACTTCGCTGCGGTAAGCCCAGTCGGTGTAGACATAGAACTCGCTGGCATCGTTGACCGGGAAGCCGGCGCGCAGGGTCAGGTTGTGGATCCACTTCGGCGCCTGCGGCAGCGGGTTGCCGTTGACCAGTGCGTAGGTGCCGCCATCGATGACCGTGGTCGGGTCGGTGATGGTGCAGCCGCCGCCACAGATCGCCACCGCCAGATCCTTGTCCTTGATCTCGGTGTCGTTGTAGCTGCTGCCCAGGGTCAGCAGGACGTGGTCGGTCAGGTAGGCCTCGAAGTCGAGCTCGGCGCCCTGGCCGATGGTCTTGTCCGCGTTGAGCAGGGTCGCGGTGTTGTTGCTGCCACCCACGGCGATCAGCTGCTGACCATCGACGTTGTAGCGGAACACGTTGAAGCCCAGGCGTGCGCGGCGGTCGAACAGGTCGGCCTTGATGCCGGCTTCATACGAGATCACCTTCTCCGAATCCGCCTGCGAGACGCCACCGAAGGCCAGGCGACCCTGGATCGACGGCGCGCGGAAACCCTTGGCCACACGGGCATACGCGTTGAGGTTGTCGGTGATCTGGTAGACGCCGCTCAGGTCCCAGCTGACGTCGTTGACGTCGGTCTTGGCGATGTACGGGCCGCTGACCGGCGTACCGAACGGCACGGCCTGCAGCACGCTGGCGCTGAAGTCCTTCTTGTCCTGGGTGTAGCGCACGCCACCGCGCAGCTTGAAGCGCTCGGTCACGTCGAAATCGCCGGAGGCGAAGGCCGCCCAGGCCTTGTTGCGCTGCTGCTGCACGGCGTGGCCGGTCTGCGGATTGCCCGGGGTCAGCGAGTCGTAGTTGAAGCTGTCGATGGTGACGTCTTCATCGAAGTAGAAGACGCCGGCCTGCCAGTCGAAGCGGCCCCATTCATTGGATTCCACGCGGAATTCCTGGGTCCACTGGCGGTGGTGCGGCAGGCCATCGGCCGATTCGGAGGCGAACGGGATGTTGCCCGGACCGTAGTTGCCGGCGCCCAGGAAGCTGGCACCGTAACCGCCGTCGATGTCGCCGTGGTTGAGCGATTCGGCGGTCTCGTAACCGGTGATCGAGTGCAGGGTCACGCGGCCCAGGTCCCACTTCAGGCGCGCGCTGCCGCCCCAGGTTTCCAGGTCGGAGAAGTTCTGGCCATCGGTGGAGACTTCATCGCGGTCGAAGTTCTCGACCAACTGGTTGGTGCCCGGCTTGATGATGTTGGCGCGGAACAGGCGCGCGGTGCCGTTGAGCTTGCGCTTGTGCAGGTTGAACAGCGCTTCGACATCATCGCCTTCGTACAGGAACTGCACGCGGGCAGCGGCTTCGTCATACCCCTCGAAGCCCTGCGCCGGGGCGCCCTGGCGGGTGTTGGTGACCCAGTCGTCGCGGCGCTGATACAGCGCGGAGACGCGTGCCGACCAGCGGTCGGTCAGCGGGCCGCCGTAGGCGCCCTGCGTGTTCCAGGTGTTGTAGCTGCCGTAGGCGACCTTGATGTAGCCGTCGGCATCCTGCGAGGGACGCGCCGAATCGAACTTCACCACGCCCGCCGGGGTATTACGGCCGAACAGCGTGCCCTGCGGGCCGCGCAGCACTTCCACACCGGCCAGGTCGAACAGCGGGAAGCCCTTCAGCAGCGGGCTTTCCTGCACCACATCGTCATACACCAGCGAGACCGGCTGCGAGGCATTGAGGTCGAAATCGGTGTTGCCCAGGCCGCGGATGTAGAAACGCGGGAAGGCACGGCCGTAGGACGATTCGATGTTCAGGCTGGGCACACGCGCCGACAGGAAGCGGATGTCATCGCCGGCCGAACCGAGCACGTCGAGCTTTTCACCCTGGATGGCCGAGATCGAGACCGGCACGTCCTTGGCGTTTTCGACGCGGCGTTGCGCCGTGACCTGCAGCGTATCGAGGGCGACCGGATCCTTGGTGGCGGGGGCATCCTGGGCTGCGGCCGTCAATGGCAGCAGGGCGGCAAGCGCGACAACGAGCGGGTGCACGGACGGGAAACGGCCGTGGGCAGTGCGGTTCGGGAACATGGCGTTTAGGCTGTGTTGGGAGGGGTGGTGGACCGGCGCTACCAGACAATTGTTGCAGTACAGCAACAGAGCCGCAAACAACGGCTATTCATTACCTGCTCCCGAGCCTGCGCGTTGTGACGGCGATCGCGTCCCGACATGTCCGGTCATCTCCTGAATGCCCTGCCCTGCCGCCCTGCCGGGTCCGCCAGCGCTTCGGTATGCTGGCGGCCCTCGATGCCCATTCACGTTGCCACGCCGATGACCTCACTGCGCCGTACCCGCCTGACGCTGTCCGTTGCCCTGCTCGGCCTGCTGGCCGGTTGCGGCGGTGATCCCGTGCGCCCCACCCCGCCGCCGGCGGCCGTGCCGGTGACCCCGGCCAAGCCGGTCAAGATCGGCATCGCGCTCGGCGGCGGCGCGGCCAAGGGCTTCGCCCATATCGGTGTGATCAAGATGCTGGAGGCCAACGGCTTCGAGCCGGTGGTGGTATCCGGCACCAGCGCCGGCAGCGTGGTCGGCGCGCTGTATGCCAGCGGCATGGACGCGTTCCAGATGCAGTCCAAGGCGGTGGCCCTGGATGAAGCCAGCATCCGCGACGTGCGCCTGTTCTCCGGTGGCCTGGTCCAGGGCCAGAAGCTGCAGGACTACGTCAACGCCCAGGTCGACAACCGCCCCGCCGAGAAGCTGAGCAAGCCGTTCGCCGCGGTCGCCACCCAGTTGGAAACCGGCGAGCGCACGGTGTTCGTGCGTGGCAATGTCGGCCAGGCCGTGCGCGCCTCCAGCAGCATCCCCGGCGTGTTCGAGCCGGTGAAGATCGGCAAGTACAACTACATCGACGGCGGCGTGGTCAGCCCGGTGCCGGTCGATGCGGCGCGCCAGCTCGGCGCGGACATCGTGATCGCCGTGGACATCTCCAGCAAGGCCAGCGGCAAGGCGCCGACCGGCATGCTCGGCATCGTCAACCAGTCGATCTCGATCATGGGCCAGCGCCTGGGCGAGCAGGAACTGGCACGCGCGGACGTGATCATCCGGCCCAAGGTGCTGGACATCGGCGCGGCCGACTTCGGCCAGCGCAACAACGCGATCCTGGAAGGCGAGAAGGCCGCGATGGCGGCGATGCCGCAGATCCGCGCCAAGGTGCAGCAGCTGCAGAAGGCGCGTGCCGCGGCCCTGGCCCCGCCGCCGGCCACGCCCAAGTGCGATGCGCCTTCGCGCGTGGGCCGGCTGATGGGGCGCAAGGAAAAGTGCGAGGGCTGAAACCCCGCCACCGGTAGAGCCGACCGTTGGTCGGCTGCCGTTCGAGCGACGTTGCCGCGGGGCCATGGGGTTGGGGCAGCCGACCAACGGTCGGCTCTACCTGGCGATCGCGAGGGCGATCGGCGTCATTCCAGCTGCGACAACGGCAGCGCGCGGAATTCCTTGACCGTGCGCAGCACGAAGCTGGAATTGACGTCGGCCACGCCGGCGGCATTGAGCAGCTTGTCGAGCAGGAAGCTGGAGAAGTGCTCCAGGTCGCGCACGTAGATGTGCAGCAGGTAGTCCATGTCGCCGGTGAGCGCGTGGCAGGCCACCACCTCATCCCATTCCACGACGCTGTCGGCGAACACACCAATGGCGTGCTGGTCGTGTTTCTCCAGCTGCACGCGGACGAAGGCCTGCAGGCCCAGGCCGATCTGACGCGGCTCAAGGCGGGCGCCATACCCGGCGATCACGCCCTCGCTTTCCAGCCGCTGGACCCGCCGCAGGCAGGCCGATGGAGACAGGTTGACCCGGGCGGCGAGCTCGGCGTTGGTGGCACGCCCGTGTTGCTGGATTTCCGCCAGCAAGCGCAGATCCGTGCGGTCGAACTGGGCATCTCCGGTCATTGCTGCCCCGCAACATGATGTGGACGCAATGATATTGCGCCAACAGGCCATATCCGCGCAACTTTGCAAACCTCTTGCGCGCGCCCTGCCCTAGCATCGACAGATGACTTCCCAGGAGACCACCACGATGGAAACCGCCACCGCCCCCCGCCGCGTCGAACACCAGCAGACCGACAAGGGATACGTGCCGGTCTATACCACTGCCATCGTGGAACAGCCCTGGGACAGCTATACCGCCGACGACCACGCGACCTGGAGCACGCTGTTCCGGCGCCAACGCGAATTGCTGGTCGGCCGCGCCAGCAAGGAGTTCCTGCATGCGCAGGACGAGATGGGCATGAGCGCGCACATGATCCCGCGCTTCGACCAGCTCAATGAGGTGCTCGGCGCGGCGACCGGCTGGACCTTGGTGGGTGTGGAGGGGCTGCTGCCGGAACTGGATTTCTTCGACCATCTGGCCAACCGCCGCTTCCCGGTGACGTGGTGGATCCGCCGCCCGGACCAGATCGACTACATCGCCGAACCGGACATGTTCCATGACCTGTTCGGGCACGTGCCGCTGCTGATGAACCCGGTGTTCGCCGATTACATGGCCGCGTACGGCCGCGGCGGCGTCAAGGCGCATGCGATCGGCCCGGAGGCGCTGCAGCACCTCACCCGCCTGTACTGGTACACGGTGGAATTCGGGCTGATCAACACCGATGAGGGCCTGCGCATCTACGGCGCCGGCATCGTGTCGTCCAAGGGCGAATCGCTGTACTCGCTGGAGTCGGCCGCACCGAACCGGATCGGTTTCGATCTGGAGCGGATCATGCGCACCCGCTACCGGATCGACACCTTCCAGAAGACCTACTTCGTCATCGACAGCTTCGAGCAGTTGATGCAGGCCACCGCGCCGGACTTCACCCCGATCTATGCCGCCTTGGAGGCCAAGGAACACCTGCCGGCCGGTGAGGTGCAGGACGGCGACCGCGTATTCCAGAAGGGTACGGGCGAAGGCTGGGAAGACGGCGGCGACGTGTGAGCGCGCTGGCCGGTCCGGTATCCTGACCCGCATGACCGATGTTTTCGCTTCCCTGCGCGTGGCCACCGTCGATTTCGACGACGACTTCGTCCTGCTGGCCCTCGCCGATGGCAGGCGCACCCGGCAACCCTTACGTTGGGCACCTGCGCTGCACGAGGCCGATGCCCTGCAGCGCGCGCAGTGGGTGCTCACGCCCGATGGGCTGGGCGTGAACTGGCCGGCACTGCTTCCCGCGCGCAAGAAGGGCGTGGTCGATGTGCCGAACCAGGTGTGGGACGACCGCTACGAGGCGGCCCTGGCGCGGCTGAAATCGGCCGAATGGTCGCTGGATGCGCTGTCCGATGAGGACCAGCAGCTGGTCGCGCTGTGGCGCATGGAGGCGGACATCAACAACGGGGGCTTCATGCAGTTCCTGTGCAACTGGGGCGACCCGACCTGCCAGCTGGCGCTGCGCGCGCTGCAGGCAATGGGTGCGGTGCAGACCCACGCGATCCTGGCAGGAATGCGTGGCTTGCTGGACCGGCTGGAGGACGACCCGGAAATCAAGGAACTGACCGACCTGTACGGCGCGATGACCGATGAGGAGCAGGCCGCCCTGCACGCCTTCGACGAAGCCTATTTCGAGCGCCCGGAAGACCTGGCGCGGCTGGGGCTGCAGCACTTCGGCCCGGAGCCCTTGTAGGGCCAGGCCGAGCGTAGGCCCGGCGCTACAGCGCAACGCAGCCCGTGTAGAGCCGAGCCCGTGCTCGGCTGGGTTTCGATCACCGCGGGTACGCCAGCAGCACCACCAGATCCTCCTCGCCCACCTGCTGCAGCGCATGCGAGCTGCCGGTCCGCGTCAGCAGCGCATCCCCCGCCGCCACGTCGTACTGCTTGCCATCCAGCACGTAGCTGCCCTGCCCGCTGACGATGTAGTAGATCTCGTCCTTGTGCTGCGGGTGCAGGCCGATGCCCGCGCCCTTGTGCAGCACGCGCTTGCGCAGCACGAACGGGAGGTCCGTGTCCTCGGCGAAAAACGGATACGCCGTGGTCGGCCCCGCCCCGCCGTGCGGCCCCGGCTGGGTCACGGCGATATCGCGTTCGTGCACGACACGCGAGGGCTTCGCCGCATCACCGCCCTGCCCTGCACTGCGCACCTCGCAGTCGATATCGCGCTTCAGCGCCGAGGTGAGTTCCGGCTGCAACGCCACCCAGTCACGCATCACCAGGCACGCCACCGCCGTCGCACCGGCCACGCTGAAGTGCGTGCCGTCGGCCTTGTTCTGCTCGGGCACGAACATGAAGTACGGTTTGGCACCCTGCTCGCCCAGCCCGCGGATCCAGCGCGTGGAGCTGTCGTTGAGATCGATCAGCGCGACCTGCTCGCGTGTCGCCAGCGCTTTCACGGCTTGGGTGTACACACCGTGCGTGTCCAGCAGCGAGCCGAAGTCGTACAGCAGCCGCGCCACCGGGGTGATCAGCACCGGCGTGGCGCCCTTGTCGCGCGCCAGCTGCACGTAGCGCTTCAGGAACTGCGGGTAGGCAACGGCAGGATCGGTATAGCGCGTGGGGTCTTCGAACTTGGCGTCGTTGTGTCCGAACTGGATCAGCAGCACGTCGCCACGTTGGAGCTCGGCGGCGATCGCATCCAGGCGCTTCTCATCGATGAAGCTGCGCGTGCTGCGGCCGCCCTTGGCATGGTTGCGGACCTCCCACACGGCGGGATCGAGATAGCTCTGCAACGCCTGGCCCCAGCCGGCCTGTGGCGCGCGCTCCGGGCCGTACTCGGCGGCGGTGGAATCCCCGGCAATGAAGATGCGGTGCGGGGCGCACAGCGCGCTGGGGGCCGCGAGCAGGAACGACAGGGACAACAGCAAACGCAGCATGGTCATGCTCCTGGATGGAGAGCTGCCGGCCAGCGGCCGGCACTACCGGCGTGCATCTGGTGGAAAGCCCCCTGAGTCAGGGGGCGACCGCGAAGCGGTGGGGGTCTGGATGCAACGATTGCTCGGGGCCCACGATCTGCAGCGCAGATCGTGGGAGCGCCAGCGCATAGCGATGGTGTTACCGGGCGAGCCAACCACCATCAACCGGCAGCACTGCGCCGTTGACGTAGTCCGAAGCGCTGGAGGCCAGGAACACGGCGGTGCCGCCGAGGTCTTCCGGGGTGCCCCAGCGTGCGGCCGGGATGCGGTCGAGGATGGACTTGTTGCGGTCCTCATCGGCGCGCAGTGCGGCGGTGTTGTCCGTGGCCATGTAGCCCGGGGCGATCGCGTTGACGTTGATGCCCTTGCTGGCCCACTCGTTGGCGAGCAGGCGGGTGATGCCGGCGATGCCGCTCTTGCTGGCGGTGTACGACGGTACGCGGATACCGCCCTGGAAGGACAGCATCGAGGCGATGTTGATGATCTTGCCGCGGCCCTGGGCGATGAAATGCTTGCCGGCGGCCTGCGAGATGAAGAACGCGGACTTGATGTTGACGTTCATCACGTCATCCCAATCCTGCTCGCTGAACTCCACCGCGTCGGCGCGGCGGATCAGGCCGGCGTTGTTGACCAGGATGTCCAGGCCGCCCAGGCCTTCGATGGTTTCGCGGATGACACGCTCGACCGGCTCGATGCTGATCAGGTTCGCTTCGATCGCCAGGCAGCGACGGCCCAGCGCGGTGATCTTTTCGATGGTCTCGGTGGGCGGCGCGATGCCGGCCACGGCGACGTCGGCACCGGCCTGCGCCAATGCGACCGCGATGCCCTGGCCCAGGCCGGTGTTGCCACCGGTGACGAGGGCGACCTTGCCTTCCAGACTGAACGGATTAGCCATTGCGTATGTAGTCCTTGTCCAATGCGTAACAGACGCCGCCGGCGCGATGCCGGCGGCGCGTCGGGGTTACTTCAGCTGGCAGATGTCCAGCACGTGCATGTCGGTGTAATCCAGGTTCTCGCCACCCATCGCCCAGATGAAGGCGTAGTTGCTGGTGCCTGCGCCCATGTGGATCGACCACGGCGGCGAGACGACGGCTTCGTTGTTCTGGATGACGATGTGGCGCTGCGCGTCCGGCTCGCCCATGAAGTGGTACACGCGGTCGTTCTGGCCCAGGTCGAAGTAGAAATAGACTTCGCTGCGGCGGTCATGCAGGTGCGGCGGCATCGTGTTCCAGACGCTGCCCGGCTTGAGCACGGTCAGGCCCAGCAGCAGCTGCGAGGACTGGCAGGTGGCCGGCACGATGTACTGGTAGATGGTGCGTTCGTTGCTGGTTTCCAGCGCGCCACGGTCCAGTGCCACGGCGTCCTTGATCGACAGCGCCTTGGTCTCGAAGCGCGCATGCGCCGGGGTCGAGGCCAGGTAGAACTGCGCCGGGTTGGCCGCGTCATCGGAAGCGAACACCACCTCCGTGCTGCCCATGGCCACGTACAGGCCATCCTTCGGACCCAGCGTGAACACGGTGCCGTCCACGGTGACGGTGCCGCTGCCGGCGCCGACGTTGATCACGCCCAGCTCGCGGCGCTCCAGGAACGCGTGGCCGGCAGCCGAGGCCGGCTCGGTCTGCTTGGGCAGCGAGACCGGGCCGTTGACCGGGGCCGCACCGCCGAGCACGAAGCGCTCGTAATGGGTGTACTTCAGGGTCACCGCATCGGCGTTGAACAGACCGTCGAGCAGATACAGCTCGCGCAGGTCGTCATTGCTGGCGCCCTTGATGGCGTCGGGATGGGTGGCGTAGTGGGTCTTGCAGTACATGGCGTCTCCAGAGCAGGGGTGGGGCGATGCGTCGGCCCCGGCGCGATTTCAAGTGATTGTAGCGATTTGGTAAACCGGTGTCATTTTGCAGCGCACGATGGACCGGGGCGGGCCCGGCGTGGTGTCCATGTCAGAAAAGCCGTGCGATCGGCAACGGAGTGCACGGGCGCGTGGCGACGCGTTCATCATGAACGCGCGTCGTTGCCATCGCGGCGCGCGTCAATCCTCGGGCGGCTGGCAGGAGTCGCGCACGATCAGGTGCGGGCGCACGCTGGCGTGCTGCATCACCGCCTGGCCATCGGGCTGGATCAGCATGGCCGCGGCGGTTCGGCCGGTGTCGCGCGTGTGGCGGCGCACCGAGGTCAGCGACGGCCACAGGCGCGACGCCAGCGGGCTGTCGTCGTAGCCGATGATCGAGAGCTGGCGCGGAATGTTGATGCCCGCGCGCAGGGCGACCTTGTAGATACCGGCAGCCATTTCATCGTTGCCGGTGAAGATGGCGGTCGGGCGCTGCTTGCCCAGCAGCAGCTTTTCGGCCGCGGCCACGCCGGATTCGAAGGTATAGCCGGCCTCGACGATGCGAGCGGGGGGCAGCTCGATGCCGCGCTTGGCCAGCGCATCGATGAAGCCGGCAGTGCGTTCGTGCGCCGAGCGGTACGCGCTCGGGCCGGTCACCAGGGCGATGTCGCGGTGGCCCAGGGAAAGCAGGTAATCGGCAGCTTCGGCCGCGCCGTCGCGATCGTGGGTGACCACCATCTGCGAGGTGTCATCCAGCGGCAGCGAGGCGATCCGGGTGAAGCGGCAGCCGATCTCATCGAGCATGTCCACCAGCGCCTGGTCTTCGGAGGCACGCGGCACCAGGATCACGCCGTGCAGCTTCTGCTGCTGCACGAAGCGGCGCACCCCCTCGATGTAGCCGGGGCTGCGCGAATCGCAGGGGTGCACGACCAGTTCGAAACTGGAGCCGCGCAGCGCGTCCAGCGCGCCGTACTGCATGTCCACGATGTACTGCGCGGTCGGGTTGTCGTACACCATGCCGATCAGGAACGAGCGCCGGAACGCCAGCCCCCGGGCCAGCGGGTCCGGCGTGTAACCGACCTCGCGCATCAGCGCTTCGACCTTCTCGCGCGTGTCCTTGCGCACCAGCGGCGAGTTGTTGATGATCCGCGAAACGGTCTTCTTCGATACCCCGGACAGACGCGCGATGTCGTTGATCGTGGCGGCCTTGCCTTTGGTCAATCCGTGCGGCGACGGATCGGTTTTGCTGCGCAATGACATGTCGTTCAAACCGGGGATGAGTCAGGGGATTCTAGCGGGGAGCTCAATCAAGGGCGCGGTAGCGGAAGTTCCGGAACTGGACCTTGCCGTCACCGGCAGCATAGATCGCCGGCTTCAGGGCCAGGAACTTGCCCGCCACATTGTGATGGTAGCCGGAGACTTCCATCTGAACCGGGTACTTCTGCCAGGTTTTGCCATCGGTGCTGGAGTGGATGGTCACGATGTGGCGGTTGTTGGTCACCCGCAGCCACAGCGTGCCACCGGTGGCGCTGGGGGCCAGCCGGGTGGGGCGCTCCTCGCCGTAGCGGTGCATGATGAACTTCTCGCCGTTGCTGCCCACGCCCACGTACAGGCGGTCGCTGTAGAAGAGCAGGGCACCGCCCACCGCGCCCGGGGCAATCTCCATCTCGACCTCGAACTGGTAGGCCTTGTCGCCGGCGATGGCGGTCAGCGGCGAGCTGTCGCGCGGGGTGCTGCCCTTGCCCTGCAGCACCATGCCCTTGCCGGTGAAGCCCAGGCGCTTGTACTCGTCCTGGGCCGGGTTGAAGAACGACCACTGTGCGCCGAGGGTCTTGCCGCGGAAGTCATCGGACAACGCCATGCCGTGCTGGCCGACCGATGTGCCCGAAGGCATGGCCAGCGGCTGGCCGAGGTCGCCGCCCTTGGCCACGAACCAGCCATCGGCGGTCCATTCGATCGGCTCCAGCAGGGCCTGGCGGCCCAGCGTCCAGTACCCGTTCTCGTAGCCGTGATACATCATCCACCAGCGCCCGTCGGTGCCTTCGATCACCGTGGCGTGGCCGCGCGACCACCACGGCTCGGCGGCCGACTGGGTGCGCATGATCGGGTTGTTCGGTGCGTTCACCCACGGGCCGTGGATCGAGCGCGAGCGCGCGGTGATCACCATGTGCCCGGTGGGCGGGCCGGCGGTGCCGCCCACGGCGGTGGTCATGTAGTACCAGCCATCGCGGAAATTGATCTTCGGGCCTTCCTGCGCATAGGCCTCCACGTCCCAGCTTTCCGGGTATTTCCAGCCGTCGTAGACGTGCTTGGGCGTGCCGACCACGCTCAGGCCGTCGTCGGCCAGCTGCACATAGTCGCCGCCGCTGAGGAACAGGTAGCGCTTGCCGTCTTCGCCTACTGCATGGCCGGGATCGATGTAGCTGCCCAGGCCGATGTCGATCGGCTCGCTCCACGGACCCTTGATGCTGTCGGCCCAGACCACGAAGTTGCTGCGGGTCTCCCCGGTGCGGGCGGGGAAGTAGATGTAGTAGCGGCTGCCGTGCTTGACGATGTCCGGGGCCCAGATCGCCCCCACGTTCCTGGTGATCGCATGGCCCAGCGGCTGCCAGTTGACCAGGTCGCGCGAGTGCCAGATCGGCAGGCCGGGGTAGGCATCGAACGAGGACAGGGTGAGGTAATAGTCGTCGCCATCCTTGAGCACGGACGGGTCCGGACGGTCGCCGGCGAACACCGGGTTGAGGAAGGTACCGTTGCCCAGGTCGGCCTGGCGCTGGTTCTCGATCCCGCGCTTCCAGGCGGTGGCCGGCTCGGCGGCGTGTCCGGCGCCGGCCAGCAGCAGGCAGGCGGTGGCGAAGCTCGCCAGGGTCTTCCTCAAGTGCATCGTCTCTCTCCCTTGAACGTATCGTGGGCCGGCCGCGCTCAGCGCGCCCCGGGCCCGGCAGGACGCTGTTGCCAGCGTGGGTACTCGGTGGTGATCAGGGCCTGCGGCCAGGTGCCGTACCAGTGGTAGCCGGTGCGGCGCTCGCGCGGAATCTGATCGAAGGTGGCCACGCGTTCGCCCTCCCGGTTGGCCAGCACCACCGAACTGTCGCGCAGGTCATGGAAGCGCCCCCACAGCAGTGGGGCATCCGTATCGGCGACCAGGCGGCGATCCACCGTGGTGCGATGGAACTGGAACTGTTCCGGCGTGGTCTGGAAGGTCTCCAGCCGCCAGCCGGTCAGCGCGTGCGCCTGGAACCACGCCATGGCGGCGTTGACCGAGGCGACCACCTCCGGCGATGGATCCGGGATCGACATCAGGTAGCGGACCACGCCGACACTCTCGTCGGTGACCAGCGCCGGCAGTTCGAACTTCCGGCCCTGCGCGGGCTGCAGGGTGGTGCGGTCGTACTGACCGGCCCAGATCGTCGGCACGCCGTCCTGGCGCACCTGCAGGCGCAGCAGGCAGGCATCGCCGGCGGTCACGGCCGCGTCCACGCGGGCACGCTGATCGGCCGTGATGAAGCCGAACACCGGCTCGCGCTGCACCCGCCGCAGCGTGGTCAGCACACCGCTGGTGACATCGTCGGCGAAGGTGATATGGCCATGGTAGGAGGTGCGCGACGGCACCGAGTGCGGCCAGCCGCCACACGTTGGAATCTGCTCGGCGAGGATGAAGTCCAGGCCGCGCACGGCCGCATCGCGATAGCGGGCCTCCCCGCTGCGCGCGAAGGCCTCGGCCAGGTAGCTGACCTGGGTGTAGATGTTGCGGTTGTCGAAGCTGCCGCCGGGCGTGGCCTGGTCGGCCGATACCTGGGCCCTGGCGGCCTCGTCGAGGATCCGCTGGGGATCCTGGTTGACCGCCCAGCCACCACCGCGCCGCTGCAGCGCGACCAGGTTGTCGGCGATCTGCCGGTACTGATCGGGCCGATAGCGCGGGTAATCCGTGCCGTGGCCGCTCTGCCAATGGTTGATGCCGTCCTGGAAGCCGCGCAGCGCGATGTCCTGGCCCTGCGCCATGGCGGCGCAGGGCAGGGCGACCCACAGCAGGGCAGCCAGCCGCCGCACGCTTACGCGCGCAGCAGGGCGGGCAGCCACAGCGACATTTCCGGGAAGAAGGTGACGATCAGCAGCACACCGAGGGCAGCGAACCAGAACGGCCAGATCGAGCGCATGCTCTCACCCACGCTGATCTTGCCGATCGCGGTCCCGATGAACAGCACCGAGCCCACCGGCGGCGTCACCAGGCCCAGGCCACCGGTCAGCACCAGCACCAGGCCGAAGTGGATCGGATCGATGCCGTAGGCCTTGGCCACCGGCAGGAAGATCGGCGTGCAGATCAGGATCATCGGCGCCAGGTCCATGAAGGTGCCCAGCAGCAACAGCATGATCACGATCATCAACAGCACCATGAACTGGCTGTGCGCGAACGACTGGAGGAAATTGACCGCCGCCGACGGCACTTCCAGATAGGCCAGCAGCCAGCCGAACACCGCCGCGGTCGCGATCACGAACAGGATCACGCCGGTACTGCGCGCGGCGTGGGTGACCGTGCCGAGGAACTCGCGCCAGTCCAGCTGGCGATACAGCACCGTGGTCACCAGCAGGGCGTAGACCACGGCGATCGCCGCGCTCTCCACCGCGGTGAAGATGCCGGCGCGGATACCGATGAAGATCAGCGCGACCAGGCCCAGGCCGGGCAGGGCCGAGACCAGCCGCAGCAGCACCGCGCGCCAGCCGGGGAAGATCTCCACGCCATAGCCGCGACGACGCGCGACCACGTAGCCGGTGATCATCAGGGCGACGGTCATCAGCAGCGCCGGCACGATGCCGGCCGCGAACAGATCGGCGATCGACAGGCCACCCCCGGCCGCGGCCGAGAACAGGATCAGGTTGTGCGAGGGCGGCACCAGCAGCGCGACCAGCGCGGCGGTGATGCTGACGTTGACCGCGAAGTCACGGTCATAGCCGCGCTTGACCATCTGCGGAATCATCGTGCCGCCGACCGCCGAGACATCGGCGATGGCCGAACCGGATACACCGCCGAAGAACAGCGAGGACAGGATCGAGACCTGGCCCAGGCCGCCGCGCATGCGCCCGACCAGCGAAGACGCCAGCGAGATCAGGCGCTCGGAGATGCCGCCGCGCATCATGATTTCGCCGGCGAAGATGAACAGCGGAATGGCGATCAGCGAGGCCGAACCGGTACCGGCCGAGATCTGCTGGACCAGCACCAGCGTCGGCAGATCCAGGTACCACAGGGTGGCCAGGGCGGCAGCGGCAAGCGCGAACGCGACCGGCACACCGAGCAGCAACAGCACCGCGAACACGGTGAAAAGAATGGTGATACCCATGACTCAGCGATCTCCCTCGGCAACGGCATCGGCCGGCCGTACAGCCAGCGCCATCTGGTTCACGGCGAAGATCGCCATCAAGGCGCCACCGATCGACAGGGGCAGGTAGTTGATGCTCTGCGGCAGGTTGGCGCCGGCGGCCTTGATGTCCAGGCCGTCCATCAGCAGCACGGCCGCCCACCAGGCGATGACCACGCCCAGCACGGCCACCACCAGCGCGGCGAACACATCGACCGCGCGGCGCAGGCCCGGGCCCATGTGGGCGGCGAGCAGGAAGAAGCCGAAGTGGCGGCGGGTATGCACGCCGGTGGCCGCGCCCAGGCTCATCGCGGTGGCGAGCAGCAGCAGCGTGACCGGCTCGGTCCAGCTGGGCGAATCATTGATCACATAGCGGGCGAACACCTGCCAGCCCTGCACCACCACCAGGCCCAGCAGGGCGATGACGGCAATGTAGATCGCCACATCGGCGATGACGTTGAGCAGGCGCTGCGGCGCGGTGGGGGTGATGACGGTTTCGGAAGTCGAGTCGGACATCGCGTCGGGGCCTCAGGCGAAGTCGCGGATGCGACGGGTGAGGGCGGCCAGCTCCGGCTGCTGCAGGTATCGCTGCAGCAGCGGGTCGGCGGCCTTGCGGAAGGCCGGCATGTCGACCTCGTTGAACTTGATGCCGAAGTCGGCCACGGCTTGGCGGGCGGTGTTTTCCGAGGCATCCCACTGCTCGCGCATCACCTGCACCGACTCGCGTGCGGTCTCGATCACCAGGGTGCGGTCGGCCGGACTCAGCGCATCGAAGCTCTGGCGCGACATCAGCAGCACGTCCGGCGCGTAGGAATGATCGCTCTGCGACCAGTAGTGCGCGGCCTCGAAGTGGCGGCTGGAGTGGAAGCTGCGCATGTTGTTTTCCGCACCGTCGATCATGTGCGTTTCCATGCCCGAGAAGGTATCGCCCAGCGACATCGGGGTGGGGTTGGCACCGAGCAGGCGCATCAGCTGGATGAAGATGTCCGAAGACGCCACGCGCAGCTTCAGGCCATGCAGGTCCTTGGGTTCCACGATCGGATGCTTGGTGTTGTAGAAGCAGCGCGCGCCGGAGTCGTAGATGGCCAGGCCGACCAGATCGCGGGTTTCAAAGCCCTGCAGGACCGTATCGGCAACGCCACCATCGAGGGCGCGGCGCATGTGCGCCACCGACTCGAACACGTACGGCAGGCACAGGCCCTGGGTCAGCGGAAATGCGTTGTTGAGCGCGCCGGAGTAGACGCGGGTGATGTCGATGGCGCCGAAGCGGGCCATGTCGATCGCCTCGGACTCGCGGCCGAGCTGGCCGGAGTGGTACTGGCGCAGGCGCAGCCGGCCGCCGGTTTTTTCTTCCAGCGTCTTCCCGATCCATTTCACCGCCGTGACGGTGGGGTAGTCGGCGACGTGGACGTCGGTGGCGGTCAGCAACTGCGCACCAGCCGGTGCGGCGTTGGACGACCGCGAACAAGCCGTCAGCGCGGGCGCGGCAAGCGCGCCCAGACTGGTGGCCAGGAAACTTCTGCGAGTGAACATCTGCGCCCTCCCAAGCGTGCTCGCCATGTCCGCGCGGTTACCCGGCGGCGATGGCCTTGCAGGTAATGTCGCCGTAGCCGACGAAACGGATCAATGCTTGCTGGCCCACGGCGATGTCGTGGATGCCGGTAGCGTTGCCACTGGCGATCAGGTCGCCGGCCTTCAACGGCCGCCCACGCTGCGCCGAGCGGCCCAGGGCGAAGGCATAGGCGGTACGCAGGCCACCGGGCAGCAGGGTCGCGCCACCGGTGCCGACCACCTCGCCCTCGATGCGGGTTTCCGCACGCAGGTCGGCATCGTCCAGGCGGGTCCAGTCCGGGATTTCCGGGCCAAGCACCAGGCCATTGTTGTTGCCGAAGTCCGACACCACCACGCGCGGGCCGAGCTTGTTGATGGTCGCCAGCGGGCTGCTGGCCACTTCAACGCCGATGAAGAGCTTGGCGGCCAGGGCCTCGGCTTCTTCCGGAGTCCACTGCAGCTTGTCCGCCGGGGCGTCTTCCTGCAGCTGGATCACGTACTCGGCCTCGACCGCGCCGAAGCCCCCGACGAACACCGGAATCTCTACTGTTCCACCGGTAGCATTCCAGAGTTGACGCGAGAAGATCGGGCCCAGCAGCCGGTCGTCGCCGGAGACATCGCGGCGCTCGGCAGCGATGTAGCCCACCTTCCAGCCGACCACCTGGTCGTCCCACAGCGCGATGGCCTGGTCCTGTACCTGGTAGGCGGTGACGAGGTCTTCCGGGATGGTGCCCGGGAAATCCGGCAGGGATTGGCCGTGTTGGCGGGCGCTGACGAAGTGCCGGGCGATCTCGCCCAACCCCTGGTCGGGCAGGTCCTGTTTGCCGTGGTCGTTGCTCAAGCGGGTCTCCCGGAAAAATTGTTGCACTGCCAATCGACAGCGGTTGGATGTGCTGTATATGGTAAACCGGTGTCATTGGCAATGTGCAGCGCATCAGAACGGCTGCCGGTCAGGCACGATGCCTGTTCCCCTGCCGGAAGGACGTCCGCCGATGCGCCGCCCCCTAGTGTTGTCATTGTTGCCTTTCCTGCTGCTGGCCTGCGGCCTGGCGCGCGCGGCCGAGCATGCCGTGCCGGACACCGAGCCGGCCGCTGGCGCGGCGGACCGGATCGCGTTGTGGCCAGCGGGCGAGGTGCCGGGCGAAGCCGGCCCGGCCAGCGTGCCCAACGTGGTGGAGCGCAGCCATGATCCCGCCCTGCCGGATCGCTACATCGACAACGTCAGTGCGCCCTACCTGGTGGTGTACCGGCCACCGCGCCCGAACGGCAGCGCGCTGCTGGTGGTGCCCGGCGGCGGCTACCAGCGCATCGTGCTCGACAAGGAAGGCACTGCCCTGGTGCCGGCGTTCGTCGAGCAGGGCGGGGTGACCCTGTTCGTGCTGCGCTACCGGCTGCCCGCCGGCCGCAGTGATCGCGAGGCCGCCCTGGCCGATGCGCAGCGCGCGATGCGGGTGATCCGCGCGGATGCTTCGCGCTGGCAGATCGATCCGCAGCGCGTCGGGGTAATGGGTTTTTCGGCCGGCGGCCACGTCGCGGCACGGCTGAGCAATGGCTTCGATGCACCGGTCTATCCCCATCGCGATGCCATCGATGCGCTCAGCGCACGCCCGGATGTCGCTTTGCTGATCTACCCGGTGATCGACATGGGCGCGCACGCGCATACCGGCTCGCGTACGCGCCTGCTTGGCCCGCACCCCGATGCCGCGCTGCAGGCGCGATTCTCGATGCAGGAGCAGGTCCGCGCCGATACGCCGCCGACCTTCCTGGTGCATGCGCAGGACGACACCGTGGTCTCGGTCGACAACAGCCTGGTGTATTACCAGGCGCTGCGGCGCGCCGGCGTCGCCACCGAAATGCATCTGTTCCCGTTCGGCGGCCACGGCTTCGGCGTGCGCATCCCAGCCGGTTTGACCGCCGCGCAGTGGCCCGAGCTGGCCCTGCGCTGGATCCCCTCGCGCCACACGGAGCCCGCGCGCCATGACTGATAGCCCCGCCGATCTTCAACGGCGTCGTTTCCTGCGCGACAGCGCGCGCTATGCACTGATGCTCGGTGCTACCAGCCTGCCGCTGTTGCCGGCCTTTGCCGGGGTGCCCGGCCCGCGCCACGATGCCGCTCCGCTGGCGCGTGTACGCAGCGGGCGCCTGCGCGGGCAGCTCGAGCAGGGCGTGAATGTGTTCCGCGGCATTCCCTATGGCGCCGATACCGCGCCCCGGCGCTTCCAGCCGGCTGTGCAGGAATCGGCCTGGCGTGGCGTGCGTGATGCACTGGCGTACGGCAATGCCGCGCCGCAGGGCGGTAACGAAGGGCCGGGCAGCGAGGACTGCCTGTTTCTCAACGTGTGGACCCCGGCGCTGCGCGACGGCGGCAGGCGGCCGATCGTGTTCTATATCCATGGCGGTGCCTACAACAACGGCTCGGGCAGCGACCCGCTGTATGACGGCAGCGCGTTGTGCCGGCGTGGCGACGTGGTCGTGGTCACGGTCAACCATCGGCTCAACGTGTTCGGTTACCTGTACCTGGCGCAGTTGGGCGATGCGCGCTTCGCCGATTCGGGCAATGTCGGCCAGCTCGATCTGGTCCAGGCGCTGCAGTGGGTCCGCCAGCACGCGCCGGAGTTCGGTGGCGATGCGGGCAACATCACCGTGGTCGGCCAATCCGGTGGCGGGGCGAAGATCGCCACGCTGATGGCGATGCCGGCCGCGCGCGGCCTGTTCCAGCGCGCGTGGACGATGAGCGGGCAGCAGGTCACCGCTGCCGGCCCGCGTGCGGCCACCCAGCGCGCGCAGATCGCGATGCAGGCCGTGGGGGCGGCCGATGCCGAGGCGCTGCGCACGATGCCGATGGAAGCGCTGATGGCCGCCACCCGTGCACGCGATCCCTCGCGCGTGGAGAACAGCAGCCTGTACGTGGGCCCCGTGCTGGACGGTCGCTCGCTGCCGGTGCATCCGTTCTGGCCGGAGGCGCCGGCACAGTCCGCCGGAATCCCGATGGTGATCGGCAACACCCACGATGAAACCCGCGCGTTCCTCGGCAACGACCCGGCCAACTTCGCCCTCACCTGGGAGACGCTGCCGGCCAAGCTGGAGAAAGAGCAGTACGTGGATCTGCTGCCCTCGGTGGTGATCGCCGAGTACCGCCGCCTGTATCCGCACTACACGCCTTCGGAGGTGTTCTTCGCCGCCACCACCGCCGGTCGTTCATGGCGCGGTGCGGTGGAGGAACTGGAGGCGCGTGCACGCCAGGGCGCACCCACCTGGGCTTATCAACTCGATTGGGGCTCGCCGCTGGACGGCGGCAGGTTCGGTGCGTTCCACACCCTGGATATCCCGCTGGTGTTCGACAACATCGACCGCCCCGGCTCGCGCACCGGTGGCGGCGAGGAGGCTGCACGCGTGGCAGCCACGATGAGCGAGGCCCTGATCGCCTTCGCCCGCCGTGGCGATCCGAATCATGGCGGACTGCCACGCTGGCAGACCTATTCGCTCGCCCGCCGCGAAACGATGCTGTTCGATGCCACCTCGCAGCAGGCCGACGACCCGCGCGGTGGCGAGCGTCGTCTCTATCAGCAGGCCCCCTTCATCCAACGAGGCACATTCTGATGCGGTGTACGTCCTGGCTGCTCGGCAGCGCACTGTTCGCCCTGATGAGCGCGGCGCAGGCCGCCGTGGATCCGGCGGTGATGGACCGCCCGGCACCGACCCCGATCCGCGCCAGCAAGATCGTGCTGGTTGGCGATTCCACCACGGCCGTGCAGGGCGGCTGGGGGCCGGCGTTCTGCGCACGGCACGTGACCTCGTTCCTGACCTGCACCAACCTGGCCCGCGGCGGCCGCAGCACCTACAACTACCGTGCCGAAGGCTCGTGGGCGCTGGCCGGGGCGGAGATGCGCACGCCGGGCTATGCGCAGACCTGGGTACTGATCCAGTTCGGCCACAACGACCAGCCAGGCAAGCCGGGCCGCTCCACCGATCTGCAGCGCGAGTTTCCGGACAATCTGCGCCGCTACGTGCGCGAGGTCCGCGCCGCCGGTGCCCAGCCGGTGCTGCTGACCCCGTTGACCCGCCGCCAGTTCGCCGACGGCGTGCTGATCGATGATCTGGCCCCGTGGGCCGAGGCCGTGCGCACTGTTGCGCGGGAACTGGAGGTGCCGCTGGTCGACCTGCACGCACGCAGCCGCGCGGTGGTGCAGGCGCTGGGGCCGGTAGCCTCGATGCCGCTGGCACAGGCGGCCGCCACGCCTGCGCAGGTGGGTGCGGCGCTGGGCGGTACGACCGTGGGTGCAGCGCCCGTCGCTGGCGCACCCGTCGCGCAGAACAACGCCGCCACCGAGCCCATGGGGCAGGCCAAGGTCGCCTTTGATTACACCCATCTGGGCCCGGATGGCGCGGCGCTGTTCGCCACGCTGGTCACCGAGGAACTCGCCCGTCAGGTTCCCTCGTTGCGGCCGCTGCTGATTCCCTGATCGATAGGCAAGTCCGACTATTTCTTTCGAATGGCGGGGTATGTCGGAGATCGTGGGGCAAACGGATGTGATCCAGGTCAAACACGTTGTTCACCGGGATCGCCTAGACTCGGGGCATGCAAGACCAATGCAACCCGTTTCCGCCGTTCCATGGCCGCGATCGATTGATCGCCGCGGTCGACCATGCGGTGCAGCACGAGCACGCGCACCAGATCGCCGCCACGCTGCGCTCGGCGTTGCGTGAGGCGATCGCCGACAGCCGGATCCAGCTGCCGGCCTGCGTGCATCGCCCCATCCAGGACCACTACGCGCGCCGCGAGCTGTACCGCAGCCCCGTGCACGGCTACAGCATCGTGGCGATGAGCTGGGGGCCGGGGCAGGGCACGCCGCTGCATGACCACAGCGGGCTGTGGTGCGTGGAGGGCGTGTGGCTGGGCCAGCTGGAAATCACCCAGTACCAGCTGCTGGAGCGTGACGGCGAGCGGTTCCGCTTCCGCCCCGAAGCAGCCGTGGTGGGCGACTGTGGCAGCGCCGGCAGCCTGATCCCGCCGCACGAGTACCACACCATCCGCAATACCAGCGATGCGGAGCTGGCGATCTCGGTGCACGTCTACCAGGGCGAGATGACCCGTAGTGCCATCTTCGAACCCGAGGCCGATGGCTGGTACCAGCGCCGCGTGCAGGTGATGGAAACCGACGCGGCCTAGGGCGCGACGGGCGCACCGCTCGACCCGACGCCGCGGTGGCGCGCATCATGCGCGTTCCACCCGGTTACCGACGTTCCGCCATGCCTACGCTGCCGTTCCAACAGGTCAATGTCTTCAGCCGGGATCCCCTGCGCGGCAATCCGCTGGCCGTGGTTCTGGAGGCCCAAGGCATCGACGACGCGCGCATGGCCGCGTTCGCGCACTGGACCAACCTGAGCGAGACCACCTTCCTGCTGCCGCCTACCGATCCGCAGGCGGACTATCGCGTGCGCATCTTCACCACGCTGGAAGAACTCCCGTTCGCCGGGCATCCCACCCTGGGCAGCTGTCATGCCTGGCTGGCCCATGGCGGCATGCCCAAGGGCGAAGAGATCGTGCAGGAGTGCGGCATCGGCCTGGTGCGGATCCGCCGCAGCGAGGCGGGCCTGGCGTTCCTGGCGCCGCCACTGCTGCGGGGCGACGCATTGGCGCCGGACCTGCGTGAACAGGTGCGGCGCGGGCTCGGCGTGGCAACGCAGGACGTGGTGGACGCGCGCTGGGCGGACAACGGTACCGGCTGGCTCGCCCTGCGCCTGCGTGACCGCGCCGCGGTGCTGGCGATCCAGCCGGACTACGCCCAGCTGCAGGGGCTGAAGGTCGGCGTGTTCGGGCCGTGGCAGGCCAGCGATGGCGACGAGGCCCAGTATGAAAGCCGCGCCTTCATTGCCGGTGACGGCGCACCGGAGGACCCGGCCACCGGCAGCCTCAATGCCGGCATCGCGCGCTGGCTGCTGAGCACCGGCGAGGCGCCGGAGCGCTATGTGATCAGCCAGGGCACCGCCATGGGCCGTGCTGGACGGCTGCGGGTAGAGCGCGTGGGCGAAGCACTGTGGATCGGCGGGGACTGCGTGACCTGCATCGAGGGGCAGGTCACGCTGTGATCCGTCGCTGCCATGCATGGCATGGCACTACCGGTCCAGCACCACCAGGTTGTTGCGCTGGGTCACCTCGGCGGCGCCATCGGCCTGCATGACACGCACGCGCAGCCCACGGTGATCCCCCGCCGGCAGCGGCAGGCTGATCGCGGTGGTTTTCGGCACCAGATCGCTCGGCGCGGGCAGGCTGGGAATCTCCACCCGGGCAAGCTCACGGCCCTTGGCATCTTCCAGCACCGCCACGCCCACGCTGGTCGCGACGTGGCCCAGACTGTGCACGGTCACCTGCACCTGGCCGCCCTCCACGCGGACATCGCCCCGCCCGATGCCGAGGTCGGCCCGCTGCTCGACCGGCGTGCCGGCCTGCACCAGCTCGAACTCGAACACCTGGCTCTGCCCCGGCGCGAAGCGCAGCGTGGTCGAGGCACTGCGTTCCAGCGCCAGATCGCGCGTGGTCGCCTTGCCGTCGATCCGGTCATCGCCGTCGCGGTCCACGCCGCTGGTCATCCGCCATTGCCCGGCGGTGACGTTCCAGGTGCTCATCTCCGCGTCCACCGCGCGCGTGCCCAGGTTGTAGGCGATCACCTTGAAGCGGTCCGGCGAAGGCGCGTGCACCAGCAGCGCCACCTGTTCGGCCGCGTCCGGCTGGGCGAAGCGCCAGCTCACGGTGTGGCCGGGCCAGCTCTGGTTGCGCTTGAGCGCGATACCGCCCAACCGCGCGCGCTGCAGGAACTCGCTCGGCGCCTCGACACGGTCGGACCACCAGTGGCCTTCGGTGTTCATGTACTCGCGCTGGGCCTTGGCCTGGATGCCATCAGCGTGCAATGCCTCCAGGTACTTCTTGTCGCCGGTGGCCTGCCACGCCATCAGACTGGAGAAGCCGGTGTTGCCACCGTCGGCATCGCTGATGAAGCGCGGGTTCCACTCGGCACCGCGGCCCAGCGCCTCGACGTAGTTCTCGCCCAGGTTGGACAAGGCACCCGGGCCACCGCGCTCCACGCGGTAGTCCAGCGCCTTGAGGTACTTGTCATCGCCGGTCCAGCGCCATGCCGCCCAGAAGGTATGCATGATGTCGCCGCTGCCCGAGCCGTTGTTGAGCTCGCCGCCGCGGGTCTTGCCGGTCGCCCAGTGGATCTCGTTCGGCAGCGCCCAGCGCCCCTTGTCGTCGGTGTAGGCGTGGGCCAGGTAACCATCGGCCAGCCCGGTGACCAGCTTGCGGCCGGTCGGGTCGGCGTTGTACTGGCCGATCAGGAACGCCGGGTGCAGCACCGGGAAGGAGTACGGTTTCTGCCACTGCCAGTTCGGCTCGCGGTAGACCTTGTTGCCGCCGAACCAGTTGCTGGAGAACAGCAGATGCCCCTGCGGATTGGGCAGGATGATGCGTTCATCGAAGGCCTTCACCGTTTCCATCAGGCGCTCGACGGTGAGCGGATCGCCCCAGTTGAGGTAGAGCATCGCGCTGTTGGTGTTGATGCCTTCCTCGTAGGCATGCAGCTCATCGGTCTCGATGGTGCTCAAGCCATTGCTGAACATGCCATTGCGGTACACCGAATCGGACAGCGCGGTCAGCGAGGCATTGAGCTTGTCCGGCTGCACGCCCATCAGGGCCAGGCCCGGCCACTGCTGGGTGAGATCGGAATCATCGGAAATGCCCCCGCCGAAATCCCCGTACGCAATCTGGCGGTTGTCGATCCACCAGTCGATGAAGCGGCGTACGTACTTGAGGTCTTCGGTCTGGCGGAAGGCCCACAGCGGTACGCCCGTGGGCGCGTCGGGCTGGGTGAACGGCGGTTTGCCCTGGCTGTTGTAGCTGATGTAGTTCCAGTACAGCCGGCCCAGTTCGTGGTCCGGATCGACCCGCAGCAGGTCGCTGAGGTCGGCATAGACGCGCGCATACAGGCGCTGGCGCTTGGAGGTGGTGTGCTCTTCGACCAGGAAGCCCCAGTTGTCGCGTACCTGGTTGAAGCGGTCGGCGATGTGTTCCTTCTTCGCCTCCTCGCGGTCTTTGTAGACCATGCGGATTTCCGCCCCATCCAGCGAGGTCGCGTTGAAGCCGGGCGCGGCAGAGGCGATGGAGATCCACAGGCTGTCGGCGGTCAGGATGCGATCGCGCAGGTCCAGCCACAGGGTGCGCTTCTGGCCCGGCTTGACCGAGACCGACACGTCGATCATGTCGCGCGCCGGCCAGATCGGATCCTTGATGCGGATGTTGAGCGGGATCAGGCCGTCCTGCGTGGCCGGCAGATCCAGCTTGGGCAGATCGATGGCGATGCCATCCAGGCCGTCATGCATGTTCTCCCAGCTGTGTGCCCAGCTGCGGATCAGCGGCTGCGCGGCCGGCGCGTCGCTCACGCCGGAGGGAATCAGCACGTGCACGATCGGCAGCGGCTGCGCGGGCAGCGTGTCGGCCGTGCGCTTGCGCGAGCCGGCGCCCTTGGGCAGCGCCATCACCGTGCTGCGTTCGGCCGCCGGGTAGCGGCCGTCGATGTACTCGCGCAGTGCGGCGATGTTGGTGTAATCCGGCAGCGCCTGGCTGTCGATCAGGTAGCGCTGCTTGACCGTACCCTCCGGCTCGGCGGCATCGCTCACCTGGTAGGCCCAGATTTCCTGGATCGGGGTTTCCTGCGCGGTATTGCGGAAGTGCAGCACGCCGCCGTCCTGGGCTGGAATGCTGTTGACGCTGCGGACCACGCCCTGCGGGCGCTGGAACAGGGTCTGCGCCGGCTGGCCGTCCACGCTGTGGCTGAGCCCGCCAAACGCTGCACCGCGCACTTCGATGCGGTTGACGGTTTCACCGGCCGGCAGGGTCAGGTCGAGCTGCTGGCCACCCTCGACATAGGTATTCCAGTCGGGCAGCTGGAAGTAATCATCGCGCCCGGCCAGCCGCGAGCGGTTGTAGACGCCCGGCCAGGTGGTCTCGGCGATGCCGTCGGTCGCCTTCCACATCCACTGCTTGTGGTCCTTGGTATCGGCGAACTCGATCTTGCGGATCGTGGTGGTCGGGGCACTCAGTGCCGGCGGCGGCGCTGCGTCCCAGCCGTGGCGATGGCGCCAGGCGCGCATCGGGTCCGGCTCGGCCACGGCCGTGGTCGGGGCAGCATTCCGGGCCAGTGCGGCCATGCCGGCCGGATCGAGCAGGCGGTCGTAGACGCGGATCTCGTCGAAGTCGCTGCCACGCAGGAAGTTGTAACGGCTCTGCACCTGGTAGGGCGCCATCACGCGTCCGGCCAGGCCGAGCTGATCGAGTGCGGCGTCGTAGTCGGCGGTGGTCTCCTGGCGGGCAACCTCTTTGCCGTCCACGTAAAGGCGCACGCCGTGGTTTTCGTCCCAGCCGAAGGCGATGTGCTGCCACTGCTGCGGCGAGGGGTTCTGGTCGAGCTTGAACGACACGCGGGTGCGCGCCAGATTGGCATCGGTGACAAAGGCATCGAAGCCGTGGCCGTTCCAGTCGATGCGCAGCCAGGCCATGTCCCAGCTGCTGTGGTCGGCATAACCAACCCGGAAGATCACGAACGGTGCTTCACCCACCGCGTAGCGCGAACGCCAGAAGAAGCCCAGCGTGCCGCGTTGGGCCTGGATGTTGCCGGGGGCATTCCACGACAGCACGCCGTCATCGGCCCATTCGATCGCACTGCCATGCGCCCCGTCGGGCACCCGCTTCACCTTGTCCACGAAGTTCGGAACCGGGTCGCCCGCGGCGGTATCGGCCTGCAGGCCCTGGTCGGCCGACACGTGGAACAGCAGCTGGGGCGCGGTCTGCGCCCAGGCGGTGCCACTGCCAGCAAGCAGCAGCGCCAGCAGGCTGGCGGACAGGCGGGAGGGGCGGATCGAGGCGGCGACAACGCGATGCATGAGACCTTCCTTTCGACAGCAGAAACAGTACAGCGGAACCAGCAGCGGGGGTCAGCCGCTCACGGTGGCCTCCCGCCCCGGCACCGCGCCCGCCATCCCGGAGAGAAGGATGCAAGCGGGCGCGATACCTGTGGCGGAAGACGCAGCACGGTCAGAACTTGTAACGCAGGCCGAGGTAGTACTGGCGGCCCGTATGGGTGTAGCGATCCGGCAGCGACAGCGCTGAATCGACGTAGCGCTCGTCGGCGGTGTCAAGCAGGTTGATCGCCTCGAAGGTCAGCGAGAGGTTCTTGTTGACCTTGTAGGACATGTTGAAGTCCACGTTCTCCACGCTGTACTTGCCCTGCACGTCGGCGGTGGCGAACTGGTTGCCGTCCAGGTCCCACACGTTCTCCTGCGAGAGGATCGTGCTGATGTACGCGTCGCGGTAGCTGGTGGAGACGCGGGCGCTGAAGCGGCCGTCGTCGTAGTACAGCGTGGCGTTGTAGGAGTTCGGCGAGAGATTCAGCAGGTCGTTCTCGGTGTAGGTGGTGACGATCGTGCTGCCGGTGCCCGAGCTGAACATGTACTTGATCTTCGACTCGACGTGCGTGTAGTTCAGCTGCACGCCGAAGTTCTTCCAGAAGCCGGGCAGGAAGCTGAAAGGCTGCTGGTAGGACACTTCATAGCCCTTGAGCGGGCCGCCCGGGGTGTTGAAGTAGCTCTGCACGTTGAACACGGTGTCCGGGCTGAAGCCGGTCGGCAGCAGGTCCAGCGAGTAGCCCATGTCCGCCCAGGTGGTGAGCAGGCGCGTGCGCTGCACGTAGCTGTCGATATCCTTGTAGAACAGCGCCGCCGACAGCAGGGCCCCTTCCTCGAAGTACCACTCCGCGCTCAGGTCGTAGTTGGTCGAGCGGAACGGATCCAACTTGGGGTTGCCCAGGTTGATCGAGTAGCTGCGGTCGTCATCGAAGTACGCGGTGGGTCCCCCGCTGACGCTGGGCGACAGGTTGGACAGGGTCGGGCGGGCCATGGTCTTGGCCGCGCCGAAGCGCAGAACGAAGGTGTCGCTCAGGTCCCAGGCCAGGTTCAGCGAGGGCAGCCAGTCGTCGTACTTGTGGCCGACCCGGGTGGCGACCTGCAGGCGCTCGCCGGGATCGGCGGTGGCGCTGGCCACCCCGAAGAACGGCGCGCAGGCCGAAGACAGATCGGTCGCATTGGCCGCGGTGCACGGCGCATAGCCATCGGCGGTGATCCGCGTCTGCACATAGCGCACGCCGAGGTTGCCACGGAACGCGCGGCCCAGCAGGTCGGTGTTGAAGTCGAGCTGCAGGTAGCTGCCGTAGCTCTTCTCGTTGACGTCGAAGTTGTTGTTGGACGCGCCGAAGTGGCCCACGCTGGCCAGGCGGTAGTCGCCGCCCAGGGTACCGGTGTCGCAGTTGCAGTAGATGTCCAGCAGCTTGGCGATCTGGTTGAAGTCCGGCACCAGCCAGCTGTTGGGCAGGTTGCCGTCCATGCCCTTGCCGAAGCCGCTCAGCGTATCGCTCAGGTCACCGACGGTGACGCCGGCCGGCAGTGCCTGCGACAGGCGCCCGTAACTGATGTTGCGGAACTCCTGCGTGCTCATGTCGTAGTCCTTGTAGGCCAGACCGCCGCGCAGGGTGAAGGTGGGGCTGATATCGAAGGTCAGATCGACCTTGGCCGTGTCGAAGGCGTTGTCGACGTACTGCGGATTCAAGCGCACTTCACTGATGTTGCCGCCACGCGCGGTGCCGTTGGCGTTGACCGGCGTGCTGCCGTAGCCGAGCCACTTCCAGTTGTCCACGGCGTTGAGATCGAACGGGAAGGACATCGCCGGCACCTTGCCGTTGCGCATGTCCAGCACGAAGCCATCCAGGTTGCTGTTGTCGAAGCTGACCATCGAGAAGATCGGCCGCTCATAGTTCGACTCGGAGTGGCCGACCACGGCATCCAGGCGCACCGCATCGTTGAAGCGATGCTCCAGGTTCAGGCTGAACTGCTTGAACTCGGTGCTTTCTTCGATGGCGGTGGATTCGGTGCGGAAGTCGACGTTGTCGAACACGCCGTAGGTCAGGCGGTTCTGCTCATCGGCCTGCGCCTCGCGGACCACGATCTGGGTCTTGCCGCCGTACTGCGCGGTGCGATGCAGGTTGGCGCCGATGGAGTCTTCGCGCACGTTCTTGTCGAGCTTGGAGTACAGCATGTCCAGGTTCAACTGCGTGTCGTCGCTGACCTTGAACTGCAGCGCGCCGGTGACACCCAGGCGCTCGATCTCATGTTCGGTGCGGATATAACGCGGGTAACGCGGGATCCAGGCGTTGGTCGCGGTCTCGTAGGCGGCGATGTTCTCCGCCGTCGCGGCCGGGCGATCCAGGCCGGGGCCGCAGTGGGTCGCATCGATGCCGTAGCTGCCCCAGCCGTTGCTGCGCGCCTGGTTGGCGGCGCTGCCGACACCGGCGGCGGTTTCATTGGCCAGCGGGTTGCGCGGGGTCTGCGGGTCGTAGCCGGCCGGGCTGCAGAAGCCGTAGGTGCCGTTGTTGGCCGCGGTGCTCTGGTTGGAGTTGCGGTAGTTGCCGTGCTCCCAGCGGACCGGGTTGTAGCCTTCTTCGAAGATGGTGCGCTTGCTGTAGGCCACCGACATCAGCGCGCCGACCCGGCCGTCGGCCCAGGTGTTGCTGATCAGCCCGGAGATGCGCGGGTCCTTGTTCCTGGAGAGCTCGTTGAAGCCGTACTGGCCGCCGAGCGAGGCCTGGAAGCCCTCGAAATCGAACGGGCGCGAGCCGCGAAGATCGACGGTGGCGCCGAGCGAGCCCTCATCGGTCTGCGCCGACTGGGTCTTGTTGATCTTGACCCGGCTGAACAGCTCCGAGGCGAAGGTATTGAAGTCGAAGCCGCGGCTGCGGTTGACGCCGGTGGTGCCGCTGCCTGCGGTGGACAGCGCTTCCAGGCCGTTGATGCGCACGCGGGTGAAGTCCGAGCCCAGGCCGCGCACGGAGATCTGCTGGCCTTCGCCGCCTTCACGGTCGATCGAGACGCCGGCGATGCGCTGCATCGACTCGGCCAGGTTCAGATCCGGGAACTTGCCGATGTCTTCGGCGTAGATCGCATCGACCTGCTCGACGCTGTAGCGCTTTTCATCCAGCGACTGCTGCAGGCTTTCGCGGTAGGTCGCCTTGACCTCCACCTTGTCCAGATCGACCGCGTTGAGTGACGCGGCCTGTTCCGGCGTCTGCTGTGCCGCGGCGATGCCAGCCACGCCCTGCAGCGCGAAGGCGATCGATACTGCAAGCAAGGTAACCGGTGTCTTTTTACGGGTGTCGAGTCGTTCCATCGTGTGTAAGCCCCTCCCAGGGTTCGCCGCCATGCGACCGTGATGTTGATGAGTCATGACGTCCGGCCTCCCCCGGAGCGTCCAGCGCGCATTGCCGCGGTGACACCGCTGGTCATCCGAAACGTAACAAACCCTTCACGCGGCGGCATCTTGCGCCGCAGCAGCGTGCATTCGCTGGAGAGAGTCGTGGGATGGCAACGATGGCGGCGCGCGCGCAGCCGGCGGCGTGATCACTCACGCCGCCGGCGGGTACTGCCGTTGAATCAGAACTTGTAGCGCACGCCGAGCAGGAACTGGCGGCCGGTTTCGGTGTACTGCAGCGGCAGGCGACCGGTGGCCGGCGAGTAGACCCACTCGTCGGAGGCTTCGTTGGTCAGGTTGATGCCTTCCAGGCTCAGTTCGAGCTGGTCGCTGATCGTGTAGCGGATCGAGGCATCGATGACGGTGGTGCCGGTCATGCCGTGGTAACCGTCCAGGTTGAAGCCGGTTTCCGTACCCGGTGCCTGGGTCAGGTAGTCATCGCGGTTGGTTGCCGAGACGCGGCCGGAGAAGACCTTGCCTTCGTAGAACAGCGTGGCGTTCCAGGACGACTTGGACAGGCCGGTCAGGTCGGTCTTCATCACCGGCTGGCCGGCCGCGTTGAGGTACTGGATCTGCGATTCCACCCAGGTGTAGTTCAACTGCACGCCCAGGTTGGACCACTTGCCTGGCAGGAAGGTGAACGGCTGGGTGTAGTTGGCTTCCACGCCGTGCAGTTCACCGCCCGGGGTGTTGACCGGGCGGCTGTAGGTGAAGTCATCGGCGGGCGAGGCACCGGTGCCGATCAGCAGCGAGGCGGGCAGGCCGCTGTCGGAGTACGGACGCACTTCGCGGGTGGTCTGCACGAAGCTCTCGATGTCCTTGTAGAACAGCCCGATGCCGGCCATCGCGCCTTCGGCGAAGTACCACTCGAAGCCGAGGTCGACGTTGGTCGCGCGGATCGGCTCCAGGTCCGGGTTGCCGCTGGAGATGGTGCGCGCACCACCGGCCACGGCCACCGTTGCGCCCGGCGTCAGGCTGCCCAGGCCCGGGCGGCTCATCACCTTGGCCGCGCCGAGGCGGATCAGGAAGTCCGGGGTGACTTCAGCCACCAGGTTGAACGAGGGCAGGGTGTCGTTGTAGGTGCGGTTCTCGGTGGTGGAGACCGTACCGGTGGCCAGCGTGGACAGGCCGGTGGAGCTCTGCTTGGTGCGCACGTAGCGCACACCGACGTTGCCCGACAGCGGCAGGCTGCCCAGTTCGGTGGAGAACTCGCCCATCAGGTAGGCACCACGGTCCTTCTCTTCGACGCTGCGCACGTTGTTGGCGCGCGGGGCGACGGCGAAGATGCCGCTGTTGCTGTAGATGTCGAACTGATCGGCAATCGCGTTCAGGTCCGGCACCACCCAGTTGGACGGGCTGCCGTTGATGCCCTTCAGGCCGGCCTGCTCGGTCATGTCCACCGGCACGATCTTGGTGCCATCGGCGAAGTTGGGCACGGCCAGTTCGCTGGCACGGCGCAGCTCGGTGGTCTTGAAGGTGTAGTCCTTGGCCAGCACGCCGCCCTTCAGGCGGAAGCCCGGGCTGATGTTCCAGTTGAAGTCGAGCTGGCCGGTATCGAAGTCATTGTCCACGTACTGCGGGCGCAGGCGGATTTCCGCCAGTTCCCAGCCCGCCGGGTTGGTCGGGTCGATGCCGTAGTTCAGCGTCGGGAACCGGCTGTTGCCCCGGTAGTCGTAGCTGTAATTGTCGACGTCGTACTTGTCCATGATGATCGTGGTCTGCACCGGGTTCTCGTGCTTGGAGCGCGAGATGCCGACCTTGCCGGACAAGGTGAAGTCATCGCCGAAGCGGTGCTGGCCATTGAGGCTGAGCTGCTTGAACTCGGTGCTCCACTCGTCATGGCGGTTTTCGGTGCGGATGTCGACGTTGTCGAACTCGCCGTAGACCAGTGCGTTGTTCTCGATCACGCCATTCTTGACGATCATCGCCGGCTTGCCGACCAGGCGCGGCGTGGTGCTGGTGCCACGGCTGAAGGAGATCGCTTCGATGTAGTGCTCGTCGCGGGTCGCATCGATCTTGGAATACAGCGCATCCAGCGAGAACTCGGTGGCGTCGCTGGGCTTCCACTGCAGGGTGCCGGTCACGCCCAGGCGCTTCTGCTCATGCTCCATCTGCACGTAGCGCGGGAAGCGCGGGTGGTAGACGTCGGCCGAACGGGCGGCGGCGAACGGCGAGGCCGCGTTGAAGTTGCCGTTGCTCGGGCCGTTGGCCCAGCGGCCGGTGTTGGAGCCTTCTTCCAGCGCCTGGCGCTCGGAATAGGCCACCGACAGCAACGCACCGAAGGTGCCGTCGGCGAAGGTGTTGGAAATCAGTGCGGCCATGCGCGGGTCGGCTTTTTCGGCCATCGCGTTGTAACCGGCCTGGCCGCTGGCGGCAAAGGTGAAGCCGTCATAGTCGAACGGGCGCGCGGTGCGCAGGTCGACCGTGGCCCCCAGCGAGCCTTCCTCGACGTCGGCCGAGGCGGTCTTGCGCACCATCAGCTGCGAGAACAGGTCCGAGGCGAACACGTTGAAGTCGAAGCCGCGGCCGCGGTTGGTGCCGCCACTCTGGTCACCGGCACCGACCGTGGTCAGCGCTTCCATGCCGTTGATGCGCACGCGGGTGAAATCCGGGCCCAGGCCACGCACGGAGATGTTGCGGCCTTCGCCCGCTTCGCGGGTGATGACCACGCCCGGGATGCGCTGCAGCGACTCGGCCAGGTTCAGATCGGGGAACTTGCCGATATCCTCGGCGACGATGGCGTCGACCACGCCGGCTTCGCCGCGCTTGATGTCCAGCGCCTTCTCGACACTGGCGCGGTAGCCGGTGACGACGACGGTATCCAGATCGGTGGGGTTGGTCCCCGCATCCTGGGCCAGCGCGGTACCACTCAGCGCCAGGCCGATCGACAATGCGAGCAAGGTAACCGGTGTCTTTTTCTGCGTGTTCTGGACTTGCATGTTTTCCCTCTCCCAAGGTGCTACATGAAACAGCTATCCAACGACATGTCAGTGCAATGACACCGCTGGTCAGGGCGGACGTTAACAGCCCGTTACTGATCCGGCATCTTGCACCGCAGCAGACTTTCAATGTCCCGCAGACGCTTGCAGGACAATGGTTCCGACATTCGGGACAGGTGGACGGGGCGGCGTCCATCGCTAGAATGACACCGCTAGCCATTGCTGTCGGGCGCCTGCGTGGCGGCCGCGGCCCTCACAAGGATCCAGGACCATGAGTCGTGTTGTCTGTTTCGGAGAGTTGTTGTTGCGCATGAGCGCGCCCGGCCGGGAGCTGTTGCTGCAGAGCCCGCAGCTGGCCGTGCACGCCGGGGGTGCGGAGGCCAATGTCGGTGTCTCTCTGGCCCATCTGGGGCATGCAGTGGCCGCGGTCAGCACGGTGCCGGCCAACCCGCTGGGCGAGTACGCCGTGGGCGAACTGCGCCGGCACGGGGTGGACACCGCAGCGGTGCGCCGCACCGAGGGCCGCATGGGCCTGTACTTCCTGACCACCGGCGCCGTGCAGCGTGCCAGCGAAGTGGTCTACGACCGCGCCGATTCGGCCTTCGCCAACAGCAGCGCCGCCGACTACGACTGGGACACGCTGTTGACCGGTGCCGACTGGCTGCACCTGTCCGGGGTCAGCCCGGCGCTCAACCCGGCCATGGCCCAGGCCACGCTGGCCGCCGCGCGTGCGGCATGCGCGCGGGGCGTGAAGGTGTCCTTCGATGGCAACTTCCGCCCGTCGCTGTGGGCGCGCTGGCAGGGTGATGCACCCGGCATCCTGCGCGAGCTGTTCGCCTGCGCCGATCTGGTCTTCGCGGACTACCGCGATATCGGGGTGGTGCTCGGGGGTGAATTCGGGCAGGCCGATGTGCACCAGCGGGTCGATGCAGCCGCCGCACAGGCCTTCGCGGCCTTCCCGCGGCTGCAGTGGATGGCCTGCACCCAGCGCACCCCGCACAGTGTGGACACCCATTCGCTCGGCGCGATGCTGATCGGCCGCGATGGCACCCGCGCCGTGGCACCCACCCGCGAGATGATCGGCATCGTGGACCGCATTGGCGGTGGCGATGCCTTCGCCGCCGGCATCCTGCATGGCATGATGCGCGGCTTCGCGCCGGACATGATCGTGCGCTTCGGCCTGGCCGCAGGCTGCCTGAAGCATTCCATCCCCGGCGATTTCAACCCTGTCAGCGAGGCTGACATCATGGCCCTCACGGGCGAGGAGCGATTCGATGTCCGGCGCTGATCCGCGCGTACGCGCAGTCCTGAAACTGGCCCCGGTGATTCCGGTGTTCACCCCGGAAAATGTCGAGGATGCGGTCGAGGTCGCGCGTGCCCTGTTCAACGGCGGCCTGCCGGTGATCGAAGTGACGCTGCGCACGCCGATGGCGATGGAGGCGATCCAGGCGATGGTCGAGGCCGTGCCCGATGCCGTGGTCGGCGCCGGTACCGTGTTGACGGCCGCGCAGATGGAGCAGGTCAAGCAGGTGGGCGGGCGCTTTGCGGTATCGCCGGGCGCGACCTCGCGCCTGTACGCCGCCGCGCGCGATACCGATCTGCCGTTCCTGCCGGGCGTGGCGACCTCGTCGGAGCTGATGCTCGGCCTGGAGCAGGGTCTGGATACCTTCAAGTTCTTCCCGGCGGTGCAGGCCGGCGGCGCGGCCATGCTCTCGGCATGGAACGGCCCGTTCGGCGATGTGCGGTTCTGCCCGACCGGCGGCATCAGCGCGCAGACCGCGCGCGATTTCCTGCATCTGCCCAACGTGCTGTGCGTGGGCGGTTCGTGGCTCACCACGCGGGCGCTGCTGCAGGCCAGGGACTGGGCCGGCATCGAGCAGCTCGCGCGCGATTCGGCCGCGCTGGTCGGCTGAGCCCGCACGGCCTGCCGCCTCAGTGGCGGCGGGCCGTCGCCCCGACGCGGCGATACAGGGTGCTGCGACTGATGCCCAGCGCGCGCGCGGCCTGGGCGACATTGCCATGGCTGGCGCGCAGCGCATCGCGCATGGCGGTTTCGGTCATCGCCTCCAGACCATCGGCCGTGGACGGCATCACCGGCGCAGGCGCCGCCTGCAGATACGCCGGCAGCATGCCGTGCCGGATCACGTCACCCGGATCGCTCAGCGCCACCAGCGTGCGCAGGCAGGAACACAGCTGCCGCACATTGCCCGGCCAGGTGTATCCAGCCAGCGCCTCCAGCGCCGGGGTCTCCAGTTCGCGGCCCTGGCCCAGCCGCTGCCACAGGCCACGCACCAGCGCTGCACGGTCGGCATGCTCGCGCAGCGCCGGCAGGCGCACGCTGTGATCGGCGATGCGGTAGTAGAGATCGCTGCGGAAGTCACCGGCGGCCATTGCCTGGTCCAGATCGCGGTGGGTGGCGCAGATCAAGGCGAAATCCAGCTGCACCGGCTTGCCGCCGCCCAGCGGTGACAGGGTGCGCTCCTGCAGCACGCGCAGCAGCCGCGGCTGCAGCGCCAGCGGCATGTCGCCGATCTCATCGAGGAACAGCACCCCGCCCTGGGCTTGGCGCAGCAGGCCGGTGTTGCCGCTCTTGCGCGCGCCGGTGAAGGCACCTTCCTCGTAGCCGAACAGCTCGGCTTCGATCAGGCCTTCCGGCAGCGCCGCACAGTTGACCGCCACGAACGGCTTGTCGGCACGCGTACTGCGCCGGTGCAGCTCACGTGCGAAGACTTCCTTGCCGGTACCGGTCTCCCCCTGCAGCAGCACCGGCAGCTGCGCATCCAGCACGCGGCAGGCGCGCTCGAGCACCTGCTGCTGGGCCGCATCGAACAGCGGCGTGGCGTCCACCCGCACCGCAGCTGCGGCGGCGCGCGCGGGTGCCGCGGGGGTCGGCCGCGCGGGCAGTGGCGAGCGTACCGTGGCGCCACCGGACGGGCTCACGTGGCCATACAGCGCGCGTCCCTGGCGGTCGACCAGCGCGCCATCATCGTGCAGCCGCGATAGCGGGCCATCGAACAACGCCTCGTAGGGCGCCCTGCCGATGTCGCCGTGGTCCAGGCCGAACAGGGCCAGCCCGGCACGGTTGGCGGCCACCAGGCGGCCATTGCGGAAGCCCAGCACGCCTTCGCGCGCGGTGCCGAGCAGCCCGGCGTCGTGATGCAGGCGGACCACCTCGCAGTCGCCCAGCCCTGCCTCGAAGTAACGGTGTTCGATGTGCGCCACCGCCTGCCGCGCCAGGACGCGGGCATGCAGGTGCTGCTGGCGCGCATCGCCGGAGATATCCAGTACCCCCACGCGCTGCCCGTAGGGATCGAAGATCGGCGTCGCCGAACAGGTCAGGATCGCGTGCGGGGCGAAGTAGTGCTCGCCACCGCGCACTTCCACCGAGCGGCCTTCGACGATCGCGGTGCCGATCGCATTGGTGCCCACCGTGGTTTCATCCCAGCGCACGCCGGGCATCAGCGCCACGCGCCCGGCCTTGTCCAGAAACGCCGGGTTGCCCTCGGCATCCAGGATCCAGCCGGCTTCATCGGTCAGCAGCGCGATGCTGCCGGTCGCGGCGATGTCGGCGGCCAGGCCATCCAGCTCCGGGCGCGCCAGCCGCCACAGCGTTTCCTGGCGCTGCCGCAGTTCGCGCAGGCGCGCGTCCGGCAGCGGCTCGACCTCCGGCTGCGCATCCACCGAGAGCCCACCGCGCTGGCAGCGTTGCCAGGACTGCAGGATGGTGTCGGGCACGATACCGACCGGTGCCGCGCCACGTTCGAAGAACGAGCGGCGCGCATTGCCGACACGGTGCTGGAGCGGAAGCTGGGACACCTGGGTTCTCCAGTGTCGCAATCTGCGACAGTTGTAGCGGGGCCTGTTCCGATAAACACCACACCCGGGGTTACCGCGCAATGACCGGCCGTGGTGCACTGCATCAGTTTCAGTGGCCCTCTCCAGTCCGTGCGCCGCGTAGCGCCATGCCGCACTGCACCACACCGAACCTGGCATCGTCCTTGCGCCATGGAACAGACCCCTTACCGGGCCTGTCCACCGCCATCCGGAGATGCACCCATGAATGCCGTCACGTCCGCCAAGCCGCACGCCACCGATCCGCAGTCCATCTTCAAGCCGCGCTACGGCAACTACATCGGCGGGGAATGGGTGGCGCCGCGCAGCGGCCAGTACTTTGAAAACACCACCCCGGTGACCGGCAAGGTGTTCACCGAGGTCGCCCGTTCCAACGCCGAAGACATCGAAGCGGCGCTCGACGCTGCCCACGCGGCCAAGACCGCCTGGGCCGAGACCTCGACCACCGAACGCGCCAATATCCTCAACAGGATCGCCGACCGCATCGAGGAAAACCTCGAGCTGCTCGCGCATGCCGAGACCTGGGACAACGGCAAGCCGATCCGCGAAACGCTCAACGCCGACGTGCCGCTGATGGCCGACCACTTCCGCTACTTCGCCGGGGCCGTGCGCGCGCAGGAAGGCAGCCTGTCGGAGATCGACAAGGACACCATCGCCTACCACTTCCACGAGCCGCTCGGCGTGGTCGGGCAGATCATCCCGTGGAACTTCCCGATGCTGATGGCCGCCTGGAAGCTGGCCCCGGCCCTGGCCGCCGGCAACTGCGTGGTGCTCAAGCCGGCCGAGCAGACCCCGGCTTCGATCCTGGTGCTGATGGAGGTTATCGGCGATCTGCTGCCCAAGGGCGTGCTCAACGTGGTCAATGGCTTCGGTGTGGAGGCGGGCAAGCCGCTGGCGTCCAACCCGCGCATCGCCAAGATCGCCTTCACCGGCGAGACCACCACCGGCCGGCTGATCATGCAGTACGCCAGCCAGAACCTGATCCCGGTGACGCTGGAGCTGGGCGGCAAATCGCCGAACATCTTCTTCGCCGATGTCATGGCCGAGGACGACGACTTCCTCGACAAGGCCATCGAAGGCTTCGTGCTGTTCGCCTTCAACCAGGGCGAGGTGTGTACCTGCCCGTCGCGCGCGCTGATCCAGGAATCGATCTACGAGAAATTCATGGAACGCGCGCTCAAGCGCGTGGCCGCGATCAAGCAGGGCAATCCGCTCGATCCCAACACCATGGTCGGTGCGCAGGCCTCCTCCGAGCAGTTGGAAAAAATCCTCTCCTACTTCGACATCGGCAAGCAGGAGGGTGCCGAGGTGTTGATCGGCGGTGAGCAGGCCAAGCTGGACGGCGACCTGGCCGGCGGCTTCTACGTGAAGCCCACCGTGTTCAAGGGCCACAACAAGATGCGCGTGTTCCAGGAAGAGATCTTCGGGCCGGTGGTTTCGGTGACCACGTTCAAGACCGAGGAGGAAGCGCTGGAGCTCGCCAACGACACCCTGTACGGCCTCGGCGCCGGCGTGTGGAGCCGCGATGCGTCGCGCCTGTACCGCATGGGCCGTGGCATCCAGGCCGGACGCGTGTGGACCAACTGCTACCACGCCTATCCGGCACATGCCGCGTTCGGCGGCTACAAGCAGTCGGGCATCGGCCGCGAGAACCACAAGATGATGCTCGACCACTACCAGCAGACCAAGAACCTGCTGGTCAGCTATTCGCCCAAGAAGCTGGGCTTCTTCTGAGCCCGCGCCGGGCTTGATCCCGATCAAGGCGCCGGCATGCGGCCGGCGCCACAGTGCTGTCATTGGCAATCCACGGAGATCCACGCATGAACAAGACCATGAAGGCCGCTGTCGTCCGCGAATTCGGAAAGCCGTTGCGCATCGAGGAGGTCGAGGTGCCGCGTCCGGGGCCTGGCGACATCCTGGTGAAGATCGAAGCCTGTGGCGTGTGCCACACCGACCTGCATGCGGTGGACGGTGACTGGCCGGTCAAGCCCAACCCGCCCTTCATTCCCGGCCATGAAGGGGTCGGCCACGTGGTGGCGGTGGGTGCGGGTGTCAGCCACATCCGCGAGGGCGACCGCGTCGGCATCCCGTGGCTGTATTCGGCGTGCGGCTACTGCGAGCACTGCCTGGGCGGCTGGGAAACCCTGTGCGAAGCGCAGCAGAACACCGGCTACTCGGTGAACGGTGGCTTCGCCGAATATGCGCTGGCCAATGCGGCCTATGTCGGCCTGCTGCCGAAGGGCGTGGGCTTCATCGAGGTCGCGCCGATCCTGTGTGCCGGCGTCACCGTCTACAAAGGCCTGAAGGTCACCGATACCAAGCCCGGCCAGTGGGTGGTGATCTCCGGCATCGGCGGGCTCGGCCACATGGCCGTGCAGTACGCCAAGGCGATGGGCCTGAACGTGGCCGCGGTGGATATCGATGACGGCAAGCTGGCGCTGGCCGAGCGGCTGGGCGCGACGATCACCGTCAACGCGCGCAATACCGATCCGGCCGCGTTCCTGAAGAAGGAGATCGGCGGCGCGCACGGCGCACTGGTCACCGCGGTCTCGCCGAAGGCCTTCGAGCAGGCACTGGGCATGGTCCGCCGCGGCGGCACCGTCTCGTTGAACGGCCTGCCGCCGGGCAACTTCCCGCTGGATATCTTCGGCATGGTGCTCAACGGCATCACCGTGCGTGGCTCCATCGTCGGCACCCGGCTGGACCTGCAGGAATCGCTGGAATTCGCCGAGCAGGGCAAGGTCGCCGCAACGGTCACCAGCGATTCGCTGGAGAACATCAACGACATCTTCGCGCGCATGCAGGCCGGCAAGATCGAAGGCCGCGTGGTGCTCGACATGAACGCGTAAAACACACGGCGCGCTGCCGACGTACCTCGGCAGCGCCTGTTCCACGGTAGTGCCGGCCTCGCTGGCCGGCTCCCGGAGATTCCCGACCATGCCCGACCTCCCGCTCCAGGTAATGGCCACGCTCCCGGCCCTGCAGCTGATCGAGACATTGCAGGCCCGCCATGGCGACCTGCTGTTCCATCAGTCCGGTGGCTGCTGCGACGGCTCCTCGCCGATGTGTTTTGCCCAGGGCGATTTCATCGTGGGCGACCGCGACGTGCGCATGGGCGAGATCGGCGGGGCGCCGTTCTACATCAGCCCCGCGCAGTTCGAGTACTGGAAACATACGCAGCTGATCATCGACGTGGTGCCCGGCCGGGGCGGCATGTTCTCGCTGGAGAACGGCGAGGGCGTGCGCTTCCTGGTCCGCTCGCGCTTGTTCAGCGATGAGGAGTTCGCGCAGCTCAAGGCCGCCGGCCGGGTCTGAACCACGCCGCGGCAACCCGTCCATAATGGCGGCTCTCCCGCCGTGACGCCCCTGCCATGCCTGTGTGGTCCGCCCTGAAGAATCCACTGCTGTCCGTGCTGGCCGTTGTGTTCGCGTTCGCGGTGATGGTGCTGGTCAACAGCCTCGGTTCCTGGCTGGTGCCGTTGCTGGGCATTCCGCCGGGCGGCGAGCCGCAGCTGGCCTGGGACCTGGCCTGGACGATCCTCAGCGGCATCGCTGCGATCGCCTTCGCCAGCCGTTATGCGCCCACCTGGCCACGTGTGCACGGCGGCGTGGTGTGGGCGGTGATCGCGGCCGCCTCGATCTACACCGCGTGGGATTTCGGCAGCGATTTCCCGTTCTGGTTCGTGGTGATCCTGCTGGTGTCGCTGCCGGTGCAGGCATTGGTGGGCCTGTGGGTGGGCCCGCGGTTCCGGCCAGCGCGCGCCTGATCAGCTGCCGGGCAGCACCTGCTTCACCTGCTCGATGCCTTCCCACGGGTCCTGCTTCAGCCGCTCCGCACGCTGCAGCGCCTTCGCCATCGGGAAGGCGTCCGGCGCCGCGATGCGGCCCAGCTCTTCCCAGCGCAGCGGCACCGCCACGCCGGCTCCGGGCCGCGCCCGCAGCGACCACGAGCTCACACTGGTGGCGCCGCGCGCATTGCGCAGCCAATCGATGAAGATCACCCCATCGCGCTTGGCCTTGCTCATCGTCGCCACATAGCGCTCCGGTGCCTGGGTGGCCATGGCCTGCGCAAACGCCTCGCAGAAGTCCTTGGCCTGCGCCCAGTCGGCCTTGGGCTGCAGCGGCACCACCACGTGCACGCCCTTGCCGCCGGAAAGCCGGACGAAGCTCTCCAGCCCGGCTTCCTGCAGGCGCGCGCGCACATCGCGTGCGGCGGCCTTGATCTGCGTCCAGTTCACGCCTTCGCCGGGATCCAGATCGAACACCAGCCGGTCCGGATGTTCGGGGTCATCGACGGTGGCGCCCCAGGGATGCAGCTCCAGGGTGTTCATCTGCACCAGCTGCAGCAGGCCCTCCACCTCCTCGATGTAGAGGTAGTCTTCGCGCCCGCTCTTCTGCTCCAGCGGAATCGCCTTGACCGCACCGCCCAGGCCGGTGCCGTGGTGTTTCTGGAAGAAGCAGGGCGTGTCCACCCCGTCCGGGCAGCGCAGCACCGACAGCGGGCGGCGCGCCACCTCGGGCAGGATCCAGCGCGCCATGCGGCGGTAGTAGTCGGCCACCTCGCCCTTGGTGATCTTCGCCTTGGCGAACACCACGCGCTCGGGATGGCTGATCGTCACCGTGCTCTCGTCCTGCGCGGCCGTAGCTGCCTTCTTTCGCCCGCCCGTTCCGGCCGGGGTGGCGGAGGCCGCGGTAGTGGAGGGGGTGGGGGAGACGGCCGTAGCTGTGGCGCCCAGATCCTTGGCGTGTTTGTCCTCGCGCAGCCGCTTGAAGCTGGCCTGGCGCAGCAACCCTTCCTTGGCCCATCCACGGAATGCGACCTCCGCCACCAGCACCGGCTTCACCCAGTGCACGCTGCGTGCGGTGAACGGCACATGCGCAGGCAGCTCGACCACCGCGTCCTTCACCATCAGCGGGGTCAGCTGCCTGGTCAGCGCGCGCAGCGCGGCATCGTCGAAGCCCGTGCCGACGCGGCCGACATAGCGCAGCCCGCGCTTGTCCGGGGTGGCCATCAGCAGCGAGCCGAAGCCACTGCGCGATCCCTTCGGTTCGGTATAGCCGACGATGAGGAACTCATCGGTGTTCTCGTGCTTGATCTTGATCCAGTCGCGCGAACGCGCGTTGACGTAGGGCGCGTCGATCCGCTTGCTGATGATGCCTTCGAAGCCGGCCTCGCCACTGGCGGCAAACACCGCCGGGCCGTGGTCGCGCACGTGGTCGCTGTAGGCCAGGGTGCCCGGCGTGGCGCCCAGCAGGTCCTTGAGCAGGGCCTTGCGCTCCAGCAGGGGCACCCGGCTGACGTCCACCCCGGCGATGCCGGGCATGTCGAACACCACATAGCGCAGCGGCTGTTTGGCGGTGCCATCGATGACCTTCTGCAATGCAGTGAAGTCACTGCGGCCCTGCGCATCCAGCACCACCAGCTCACCGTCCAGGCGCAGATCGCGCACCGGCAGCCGCTCGATCGCCTGCACCACCTCGGGAAAATCGTCGGTCCAGTTCAGCCCGCCGCGCGAGCGCAGCGACACCACGCCATCGCGCACATCGGCCAGCAGGCGATAACCGTCCCATTTGATCTCGTGCAGCCACTGCTCGCCGTCCGGTGCGGTGGCACGGTGATCGGTCAGCTGGGGCTTGAAGTCGTGCGGGTAGGGCGTTGTGCGAGCGCCCTGCAGGGCCAGCGCGCGCTTGGACCAGCGCGCGTCCGCCTTGCGTTCGGCCTTGCGTGCGGGGCTACCTGTCGCGGCCTTGGCCGGCGCGGTCTTCCTTGCCGGGGCAGCGTTGCTGGCGTTGGCAGCGGCAACCTTCTTCGCGCTCGTGCGCTTGGCTGCCTTCGGCGCCCCCTCCAACAGATCATCAGCCTCCATATCCCTGGCCTCCTCGTCATCGCGTTTGATCAGCAACCACTGGTGCTGCTTGCCCTTCATCGCGGTGCGCACCAGTTTCCACCCGCCCTTGAGCCGTTCACCGTGCAGGACGAAGTCCACCTTGCCGGCCGCGATCGCCTCCAGCGGGTCGCCATCGCAGGCCCAGGTGCCGTGGTCGTAGACGTCCACATGCCCGGCGCCGTAATGGCCGCTGGGGATATCGCCGGCAAACGTCGCGTAGGACAGCGGGTGATCTTCAACCTCCACCGCGAGCCGTTTTTCACCGACGCGCAGCGAGGGGCCTTTCGGCACCGCCCAGCTCTTGAGCACGCCATCGGCTTCCAGCCGGAAGTCGTAATGGCGCGAGCTGGCGTGGTGCAGCTGCACCACGAAGATCGGCCGCCGCGCCGGCGCGCCGCGGCGCTCGGCATCCGGCTCGGGGGTGCCGTCGAAGCGGCGTTTGCGGCGATATTCCTGCAGGGACACGTCGGCTTACCCGGCTTTGCGCGCGGGCGCGCGCTTGGTGGTCTTCTTGGCCGCTTTGCCCGCTGTCTTGGTCGTCTTTTTGGCCGCAGCGGGTTTGGCGACCTTCGCCGTGGCCTTCTTCGCCGCTGACTTTTTGGCGGCCGGCGTCCGCTTCTTGGCATCCAGGCTCTTCTGCAGCAACGACATGAAGTCGACCACGTTGGTCGCATCGTCCTCGCGCGGGGCCGGCTCTTCCTCCACCTTGGTGGTGCCACCCTTGGCCTTGATCCGCTTTTTCAGCAGCGTGTGCAGGCGCTCGCGGAATTCATCGTGGTACTCATCCGGCTTCCATTCGCCGGACATGGAGGCGATCAACTGCTCGGCCATCGCCGTTTCCTTGCTGTTGATGCGGTACTCGGCGAGGCTGCCGCTGGGCAGCTTGTACTCGTCCGGGTCGACCAGTTCCTGTGGATAACGCAGGATCATCAGCACCAGTGCATCGCCGTGCGGCATCACCGCGCACAGGTATTCGCGCGTGCGCACCACCACCCGTGCTATGCCGACCTTGCCGGTGCTGCGCAGCGTTTCGCGCAGCAGCACGTAGCCTTTCTCGGCTTTTTTGGCGGGCACCAGCAGGTAGGGCTTCTCGTAGTACCGCGGGTCGATGGTGGCGGCGTCGACGAAGGTCTCCACCTCGACCGCCTCATGGCTTTGCGGCGCGGCCGAGCGGATGTCGTCTTCCTCCAGCACGACATAGCTGCCCTTGTCGTACTCGTAGGCTTTGACGATCTCTTTCCACGGCACTTCCTCACCGGTATCGGCGTTGACCCGTTCGAAGCGGATCGGCTTGCGGTCGCGCGAATCCAGCATGCGGAAGTGCAGGTCGACATTGCGTTCGCCGGACATCAGCGACACCGGGACATTGAGCAGCCCGAATGACAGCGTGCCGGTCCAGATCGGTCGGGCCATGGTGGCGCCACTCCAACACTACAGGGAGGGCAGCTGTACCGCGGCGCACGTGAAACGCCTGTGTCCGGCCTGTGCAGGCCGTGGCTGCACGCCCGCGGTTACTGCAGCAGGCCGTGCACCGCCGCCGCCGGCATGTGGTCCAGCGCCAGCCAGGCATCCTCGACCACCGCCCGTGCCTGGTGCCAGCCCAGCCGCGATTGGCCGCGCATCTGTTCCCAGTGCTCGGCCAGCTCGCCGTCGGTGTCATCGGCGCCGCGCGGCCAGTCGGCGTAATGCGTGGTCAGGGCGAAGGCATAGGCCGGGTACAGGTCGCGCCAGCTGCGGCGCCCCTGGCTGCGGCGCTGCTCGTAGTCACTGCGCATGTACTGCAGGTAGTCCTGGGCGACCGCCTGCGCGTCTTCGGCGCGGTCGCGGCGCGCGCGGCGCCCGCTCCGTTCCGGCTGCAGGTAGGCGTTGAACAACGCAGGTGCGGCGCGGCGGTCCAGGCGGGGCATGACACGACTCCGACAGCGGTGGGGGAGGCAGGAATAGACCCGCCGCCGTTATCCAGCCGTGACAGATTCGTTGACGCACCGGGATTCGCAGCGACTTCACCCGCCGCGCGCTGTAGTGGGCTGCACAGCAACTGGAGAAGTCCCATGCCCCGCGATCCTCTGCGCGACGCCACCGCCCCGGTCCCCGGCGAGCAGCGCGCCAAACATGACAACCAGGACGCCGAAGACCGCGGCGCCGGCATGTCCGTGCCCGACGACGAGCCCGATCACCTGCCGGTGGCCGTCACGCCCGATCCCGTCCCGCGCGACCGCAAGGATTCGGCGGCCGGCGAGAAAGGCCCCGCCGGCCATCATCGCCGCGAAGATGAATACCAGCGCCGCCAGCGCAAGGAACACGCCAGCGACAACCAGGACGAAGCGCTGGAAGAGACCTTCCCGGCCAGCGACCCGACCTCACCGTTCGTGCCGGCCAAGCCGCCCAGGTAAGCCGCTGCGATCAGGGCGCCCACTGCCACTGCAGGCCCACGTTGTAGCGACGATCCGGGCCGGGCTCGAAGAAGCGCTGGTTGCCATCGTTGACGATCACCGAGCCGATGTAGCGCTGGTCCAGCGCGTTGTCGATCCGCGCGAAGGCACGCAGCGTGCCCTGCGCGGTGGTCCAGCGCCGTGACATTTCCAGGTTGAGCAGCGCGTAGCCCGGCGCGCGCTCAGTGGCCAGGTCGTTCACCACGGTGTCGCTGGAAGCCACTATCTCGGCCGCCCACTGCCACGTTCCCGGGCGGTACTGCACCCGCGCGTTCCACTGCTGACTGGGCACGCCGGGCAGGCGTGACCCGGCCGCCACCGTATTGCAGCCGCTGGCCGCGCACAGCGCATACGGGTCGCGCACGGTGGCCTCGATCCAGGTGTAGGCCAGCGTGAGATCCGCCTGCGCACCCAGCGGCTGTACATAGCTGGCTTCCGCGCCCTGGCGGCGGGTGCGGCCGATGTTGCGGTAGGTACTGCGGCCGCCGCTGTTGCTCGCCACCGCCAGCTCGTCATCGGTATCGGCGCGGAACAGCGCAGCCTCGACCTGCACGCCACTCTGGCCGTGCCACTTGCTGCCCACTTCCAGGTTGCGGCTGCGGGCCGCCGAGAGATCCAGCGCCAGCCCGGCCTGGCCATCGGCGCGGTAGCCCAGCTCGTTGAAGGTCGGGGTCTCGAAGCCACGCCCGGCCGAGGCATACAGCCGCCACGCATCGCTGGCGCGGAACACCACGCCGGCCACCGGGGTGGTCGCTTCGTAGCGACGCGACCCGCTGTCGTCGGGATTGCCGGCGGTGATGTAGTGGTCGTTGGAGCGGAAGCGCACGGTGCTGTGCCGCATACCAAGCAACAGCGACCAGCGCGGTGCCCACTGCCACCACGCCTGCGCGAACTGGTCCACGTTCTCGACCCGGTCGCTCTGGTCGCGGCGCAGGCGGCCCTTGATGCCCACCTGATCACCGACGAAATTCTCGTAACCGCGGCGATCCTGCTGCTGACGGTCGGCATTGGCGCCGATCACCACGTCCAGCGGTCGACCAGCCCAGTCGCCGTGCCAGGCCCAGCGCGCGTCGAGTCCACCGTAATCGCCGTCCAGATCGATCACCCCGCCGGCATGCAGCGCGTTGGCCTGCGGCCCCGGTGGGATCGCCAGGTACTGCTCCACGCTGCGCTGGCCGGCGTAGCCCATCGCACGCCAGGTCTGCGCCCCTTCGGTGCGGGTGAAGACCAGCCCGGCCTGGGCCTGGCGCACGGATTTGCGGGTGTTGTACTGGGTGGCCACCGCGGTGGCCTGGCGCGGGTTCTCGCGCACCTGGGCGCGGGTCAGGCCGAGTGGATCCTGCGCGTCGGGCGCATCGAAGTAGTTCAGCACCAGATCCAGCTGGCCGCCGCCGACATCCGTGCCCAAGCGGGCGTTGACCGATTCGCGCCGGGCCTGGCTGTGGTCGCGCCAGCCATCGGTGCGGAAGTGGTTGGCGGCCACGTTGTAGCGGATCGGTCCCTGCACGCCACGCAGCTGGGCGCCGGCGCTGACAGTGTTGTCGCTGCCGGTATCCAGCCGCAGGCGCCACGGGTCGCCTTCGGCACCGTCCGCGCTCCACACCTGGACCACGCCACCGGAGGAGTTGCCGTACAGCGCCGAGAACGGCCCGCGCAGCACCTCCACGCGCTGCGCCGAGAGCAGGCTGGCGTGGGAGAGCTGGCCCTGGCCGTCGGGCATGGTGGCCGGCACACCGTCCACGAGCACGCGCACGCCACGCACGCCGAAGGTCGAACGCGCGCCGAAGCCGCGGATCGAGAGCTGGGTGTCCTGCGCATAGTTCTGACGATCGCGCGCGACCACCCCGGGGATGCCGTTGAGCGCCTCGGAGAGCTGGGCCAGCGGGCCGGTACGGTCTTCATCCACCCAGACCGTGGTCAGCGAGGCGGGCAGGTCGATATCGGCCACCTGCGCCACGCGCGCAGCCTGGACCTGGACCGTGGGCAGCCGCTCGATCGGGGCGGTGGGAGCGGGGGTGTTCTGGGCCTGCGCCAGCGACGGCAGCAACACGGCCGAGGCCAGCGCACAATGGCGGGCCAGCGGGGTAAGACGGAGCATGCGGGGCGGGATCCTCGGTAAATGGGCGTGCCGCACGCCATGGTACGGAAGATGACGTGACGACGGCCTCGGCGCCCTTGGCAGGGCTTTGTTACGATGGGTCGGTTTTGGCTGATTCTGCCGCCAATCCTGCGTCGCGCCACCCTCCCCCTTCCGTCATCCGAATGAGTACCGCCGTGTCCTTCTTTGCAAATGTGGAACTGGTCCCAGGCGACCCGATCCTGGGCCTGACCGAGGCTTACAACGCCGACAGCCGTCCGACCAAGGTCAACCTGGGCGTGGGCATCTATTACGACGAGAGCGGCCGCATCCCGCTGCTCCGCGCCGTGAACAGGATCGAACAGCAGCTGGCCAATGACGCCAAACCGCGCGGCTACCTGCCGATCGACGGCCTGCCGGCCTACAACCAGGCCACCCGCGAGCTGGTCTTCGGCAAGGATTCGCCGCTGCTGGCCGCTGGCCGCGTGGCCACCTCGCAGACCATCGGCGGCAGCGGTGCGCTGCGCGTCGGCGCGGACCTGCTGCACAAGCTGCTGCCGCACGCCACCATCGCCATCAGCAACCCGAGCTGGGAAAACCATCGCGCGGTGTTCGGCGCGGCCGGTTTCGACGTGGTCGATTACACCTACTTCGATGCCGCCACCCATGGCGTGGACTTCGACGGCATGCTGGCCGACCTCGGCAAGCTGCAGCCGGGCACCGTGGTGCTGCTGCACGCGTGCTGCCACAACCCGACCGGTGCCGACCTCACCGTCGCGCAGTGGAAGCAGGTGGCCGAGCTGCTGAAGGACCGCCAGCTGTTCCCGTTCATCGACATGGCCTACCAGGGCTTCGACAAGGGCATCAGCGAAGATGGCGCCGCCGTGCGCATCATCGCCGAGGCCGACATCGACAGCTTCGTGGTCGCCAACTCGTACTCCAAGTCGTTCTCGCTGTATGGCGAGCGCATTGGCGCGCTGTCGGTGGTCGCCCCGGATGCGAACGCGGCCAAGGCCGTGCAGTCGCAGGTCAAGCGCATCATCCGCACGATCTACTCCAGCCCGTCCAACCATGGCGCCGCGCTGGTGGCCGGCGTGCTCAACAGCGTCGAGCTGCGCCAGCTGTGGGAAGCGGAACTGACCGAAATGCGTGAGCGCATCCATGCCCTGCGCCATGGCCTGGTGGAGAACCTGGTCGCCGCCGGCGCACCGGAGTACGCCTTCATCAACGACCAGGCCGGCATGTTCTCGTACTCGGGCCTGAGCCGCGCCCAGGTGGACCGCCTGCGCGACGAGTTCGCGATCTACGCCGTGGGCACCGGCCGCATCTGCGTGGCCGCACTGAACCAGGGCAACCTGGAGTACGTGGCCAAGGCCGTGGCCACCGTCAGCAAGGGCTGAGCGGCATCGCCCCCGTGAGGAAGAACGGCCGCCCTGTGCGGCCGTTTTTCTTTGCCGCGCCGGCCGCGCGTTGCGCGCGGTGGGAACGGTTACGGCGGCCCGCGCCTCGTAATGGCTCCGGGGAAGGGCGACAATAGGCGCTTCCCCTTTGAAGGCCGCCTGATTCCATGTCCCAGACGTCGCTGACCCGCTATCTGATCGAAGAGCAACATGCCGGCCGCATCAACGCCGATCTGCGCCAGCTGATCGCTGTCGTTGCCCGCGCCTGCACCAGCATCTCCATCGCGGTCAGCAAGGGCGCGCTGGGCGGTGTGCTTGGCGAAGCCGGCACTGGCAACGTGCAGGGCGAAGCGCAGAAGAAGCTGGACGTGATCAGCAACGAGATCCTGCTGGAAGCCAATGCCTGGGGCGGCCACCTCGCGGCCTGCGCCTCGGAAGAAATGGATCATTGCCAGCCGGTGCCGGACACCTACCCGCGCGGTGACTTCCTGCTGCTGTTCGATCCCCTCGATGGCAGCTCCAACATCGACGTCAACGTCTCGGTCGGCACCATCTTCTCGGTGCTGCGCTGCCCGCCGGGCACCGAACAGCCCAACGATGCCAGCTTCCTGCAGCCGGGCACCGCGCAGGTCGCGGCCGGCTACTGCATCTACGGGCCGAGCACGCAGATGGTGCTCACCGTCGGCCACGGCACGCACGCCTTCACCCTGGACCGCGAGAAGGGCGAGTTCGTGCTGACCACGCCGGACATGCAGATCCCGGCGGACACCCAGGAATTCGCGATCAACATGTCCAACCAGCGGCATTGGGAAACCCCGATGCAGGGCTACGTGCAGGACCTGCTGGCCGGCAAGGAAGGCGCGCGCGGCAAGAACTTCAACATGCGCTGGATCGCCAGCATGGTGGCCGACGTGCATCGCATCCTGACCCGCGGCGGCATCTTCATCTACCCGTGGGACACGAAGGATCCCTCCAAGGCCGGCAAGCTGCGCCTGATGTACGAAGCCAACCCGATGGGCCTGCTGGTCGAACAGGCCGGCGGCGCTGCCACCACCGGGCGCGAGCGCATTCTCGACATCCAGCCCGATCAGCTGCACCAGCGCGTGCCGGTGTTCCTCGGCTCGCGCAATGAAGTGGAAGAAGCCACCCGTTACCACCGCGAACACGACAGCGCGGCAGGGTGATTTCCTACGCAGGGCTGGCCGCCTGGTCAGCCCTGTTGCTACGTGGCAACGGCGTGACATCGGCCACGGCAGCGGTCACCATCGGCCATTCGTGCCCACGGATGACCCCATGACTGCCGACGCGCCGCTCGATTTCATCGAAGTAATCCACAACGCCGTCCCCAACGAGGTCTGCGCGGCCCTGCAGGCCCAGATGCGATCCAGTGCGCAGTTGCAGCCGGGCGAAGTGGGCAGCGGTGTGTTCCCGGAACTCAAGCACAGCAAGGATCTTCGCATCAGCGGGCGCCCCGAGTGGCGGCAGGCCGAAGCGGCGCTGCAGCAGGCGGTTTTCAAGGGTTTGCTGACTTATCTACGCCGTTATCCACAGGCCCTGATCTCGCCGTTGATGTTGCAGATCCAGGACAGCCAGGGCCAGCCGCGCCGGTTGGCGGCCGAGGATTTCCCCGACATGGACGACGCCACGCTGTCCGACCTGGCCCGCACCTGCCTGCGGCCCGGTGCCATCAATCTGCAATGGTATGCAGCGGGCGAGGGCGGCTATCCGTACTGGCACTGCGAGCTGTACCCACGCGATCCGGCCGGCGAAACGCTGCACCGCCACCTGCTGTGGACGCTCTACCTCAATGACGATTTCGATGCCGGCGAAACCGAGTTCCTGTTCCAGGGCCGCAAGGTCGCGCCGCGCACGGGCAGCCTGTTGATCGCACCGACGGCGTTTACCCACACCCACCGGGGCAACCGGCCGCAGGGTGGGGACAAGTTCATTGCAACGAGCTGGGTTCTTTTCCAGAGTGCGCAGAAATTGTTTGGTGGGAATTGATCAGCGCGCGCTTTCAATCAGCACGTGAGCAGGCAGCGCCGGTTCTCATCTACGAAGGCGATGCGATGCACTCAAAAGCCTGGATCACTTTCGGCGGTGCGCGCTTGTACGCAGCATCGTCATGAGGGTCACGACACTCAGGAACAGAGTGAACAAGCCGAAGAAAGCCAGCGCGTACTGGTGCACGCCGGTAAATTTCCCGTCTGCAATCCTGCAGAGAGCATTCACTCCCGTCGCAATCGTGATCAGGACGAATACCACGAGATTTACCGTCCTCCGGTGATGGTCCAGCATGTGCGTCCTCCTTGGCTTGAGTTCAACGTCTCGATCAACGCCCTTGCACTCTATCCGTTCAAATGCTTGCCGGTTGAGCAAAGGTTCGCTCTAACCCGCGTCATCGATCACCGGCCGTATCGGAACGACTCACGCGGCCTCGGCGAGTGGAAACCGTCGCTCCCACGGTTCCAAGGATAGCCAACGACAACCCAACCAGCTCCTGTTCGCCTAGAGAAACACGGTAGGCAACTTTCAGCCCCGTAAGTACCACGAAGTTCACTGGGAGCATCCACAGGAAGGCGATCCCAAGCCGATGAATCCATTTCATCCCAACGCGGTCTCCTTGAGTCACAGGCACCGGGGGACACGGGCGACCCATGCGTTACCAAGTCGCCAGCACCACCACTACGGCTGCAACCAGCACGGCCAACACCATCACGGTGATCGGCACATTGCGCCCGGTGCGCTTCGTCTTCGCCTTCAACCCGACCAGCACGTCCAGATCGAGATAGAGACGATCAGCGCCCGCGTCGCGGATGACGCCGTTGTCGCGGTAATAACTCAGCGGAGCATGGAGTGCCGGGTCTAGACCTTTGCGTGACTCGCCAAGAGGGACGAAGAAATCACCTTCGATATTTTCCGTACTTCTGATCAAGCGATCTAACGCTTTCCTCCGTCTTCTGGACAACCAAAAATCGAGAATGAAGAATAATTGCAGGCAGAAGTGCCAGGAGTGCAAATAATAAGCCTGAGATCAGAACCTGAAGAACATTGCCAGTAACCAATCCAATTATGAATGCAGACCCCAATAGCCCGGCGAATATATATGTATAGGACACCAGTAATATATACCTGAGCCAGCCTATATCCGATTCAATGATTGATCGACATTCTTTACATTTGACGATGAGCACTCTCTCAAGCGATTTAAATGCTGGCAATCGCTGTGCTCTTGTGCCGCATGCTGGACACTTGAATTTAAAAGATAAATTCATCGACATATCTCTTCCCCAACTATTCCTGCTGCCGCTATTGCTTCAGAGTTATTGTAAGTGGCCTTAAACATTGAGCCATAGAAGGCGGCAGCTGAAGCATAACCACCCACGCGCCCGCCAAATCCAGTCCCGACGGCGATGCCGGCTCCAGCTCTGCTCATCACTTGTAGGGGGTACTTAGACGATACCGCCGCTACAGCTGTTCCGGTCTGATTTGGGTGCGACAGTGCCTGTATCAGGGCTATCCCTAATTGGGAATGTGTGCTACTGGCTTCCTGTAGTGCTCTATCGCCCAATATTCCTGATTGTGCAGCCAACGCAGTACCGCCCCAAGCCACGCCTTGAATGTAGCTAGAAACGCCATCGGAAACTTGGCTAAGGGGCCCTTTATCTGGAAGCTGGGCCCTGATCTCTCCGAATGATGCTGAAGTGCAATCACAGTCCTTCAAGCCAAACGGATCGATTAAGCTTACAGGGTTGGAGCCAGCGTATGAGTAGGTATTAGTTCCAGCCTCCAAACCAATCGGATCACTCTGCACATACCTGGCAATACTTGCGTCGTAGTCCCGGAAGCCGTTATACCAAAGCCCCGTCTCGGCATCGTGGTACTGCCCTGGGAAACCAATATTCAGTCCGCCAATGCTGTCCTGCTGAACACTCCGGCCATAGGCGTAGTTATACGCCTTCCACACTGTCTGCTGGCTAGCGTTCGTAGCAAATTCAGGCCGCCCCAGATGATCAGTGTGTACGAAGTTAACCTGGCCACCACGGTCCAAGCCTACCAGCTCGCCGCCGAACCAAAGGTAGTTCGTCCAAGTACCGTCCGTCAGCTCAGAGGTGAGCTGATTCTGCCCCGCGTAGTAGTAGCGGCTCGTGCTTGCGTTGAGCTTCGCTACACGCTGGCCTTGCGCATTGAGCATGTAGTTTGTAACAGCCCCATTGACGTTAGCCTGACTCATCCGATTGAAGGGGCTATAGGTGTAGGTCTGCACACGCGAACCGCTCTTCTCGCTGATCCTGTTACCTACAGCATCGTACTGGTACTGGCGGCTCACACCATCACTCGTGTAGTTCAGGACGCGATTGCTCTGAGGATCGATGCTGTACTGGGTCAGCGAGGTTCCAGCTTGGTAGCGATCGTGATTGCCGCCCGCATCGTACGAAAGCTGGTTGATCACGCCGAATCGCGTCAGGGTGGTCAGGCGACTCAGCGCGTCGTAGCCAATGACCTGCGTCATGTCCGGGGAGACCCCGTCACCTATCCGGGTGATCTCATTGTCCGCGCTGTGCTGGTAGTCCCAGGCGCTCAGTGCGGTGTTGTCCCCTCGCCGTACGGACATGGAGGTGAGGCGGCCGTCCAGATCGTGGCCATATCCACGCACAAGACCATTGCCGTAAGAGAGGTTGTTTCGAGCACCCGTTGCTTTGTAACTCGCGGCTGTGATCACCGGCTTGGTCACACCGTTGATGGTCACGGACATTGAACCAAGTTGACCGCCGGCCCCGTACCCGTACTCAACAGCGTTTCCATTGGGATAGGTAATCTTGTTAGGCCTGCCAATCCCGTCGAAGCCGTAGGTGGTGCTGTGGTCCGTCGTCGCTCCACCGGCAATTATGAAGTCCCGCCTGATCAAAACTTCACCAGCAGGGCTGTAGGCGAAATGTGTGGATGTGGTTGGAGCGGCCAATCCACATAGCCGGCCCAGCCCCCTACTGCACCAATCATAGCTGTAACTGTGTTGTTGACCGTCGGAATTGACCTCAGTAAGTCGTCCCAAACCGTCATGAGTAAAGGACACCATACTGCCATCGTTACGCACGGTACCCGTTCGCAGGCCGCCTGCGTTGTATTGGTGGCTCGTGACCCCAGTATCCGGACTGCTCTGCTTCCACAGTTGTCCAAATCCATCGTATTCGAAGCTCGTTACCAATCCACGGGGGTCGATCACCTTGGTAACACGATCACCCACGTCGTGGGCCAGCAGTGTCGCGCCACCCGCTGGATCTATCTTCTTCAACAATCGTCCTCGCGCGTCATACTCGAATTTCGTCGTGCGATTCTGCGAATCCGTGATTTGGATCAGACGGTCCTCAGCGTCATATGCGTAGCGGACGTTCTGACCACTGTTACCGTTCTCCGCCACCAGTCTTCCCAGCTCGTCATACTGATAGTCAACGCTGTAGGAAACTGTGCTCAACGCGATCAGTGTTGCCGTTGCGATGGACATCAGCGCTCTCCTTCCGTGGACTTCAGCATCTGGCCGCCTGGCTCGACTGACATTGGCGCCTGACACTCTCCATTCGGCTTACAGACCCAGCCAACATTGGACACGGTCACTCCCGTGGTGGCTCGGGGGCCCCACGCTGTACCACTGCTCGCCATCTGCGCAGAGTATTCGAAGTACATGTTTCCCGTCCCAGGATTTTCTGGCGCGATGGTTTGACTGAAGACCACCTCTCCGCCAGGAGGAACTGGTGCTGACAGGAGCATGCTGTTGTTTAGGTGGATGAATCCCCAAGCAAGATAGGTATTGCTATGCCAGACGATATTTCCTGTGTTGCGCACCCGAGCAGTCAGCTCGGTGGTTTCTCCATTTACGATATTAGTCGGAGAAGTGTTAAAGCTGATGATCTGCGCGCTAAGTGTGGCCGGTGGAACGATATGGCTGCCGGATCCGGTAACGACCAGGTTGGATTGTCCAACAGGCGAGATGCCGTGAACGTGCAGCGTTTTGTTGGCGTGGGCCTGCCGGGTGCCAAAGTCTAAGAGCACCCTGAACCGATGCGCAGTTGTCGCCACCTGACAGCTATGTGCGACGGTGGCGTCACCTGGCAGGTTGGCGGTCCCGCTTGCAACGTGCGTGCCCGAACCCGCAGCGCCGCCAGCATAGACGTGGACAGCGATAGGTGCAGCAACACCAACGGAGCACGCCCACCCTTCGATGTATGAGTTCCATGTTTCGTCTTGGACCACCCCACTGACGCCGCCAATGATCGTCGCTGTCGGGATCAGATGATCTGCCGCGCTCGGCAAAGCCCGATTGTAAGTGGCTCCTTGAGGCGATACGCCTTGGACCGAAACAGTTCGGCCACCCAACTGTTGGCGCTGAGCCAAGGTGATTGGCACGCGAAATCCGTACGCTGCTCCACTCGCCTGGCAAACGTTCGCAACCTCAGTACCGGTAGCCCTATTCGCCTTGGTGCTTCCGATGTGCACACCCCCGCTGGCATAGGCGTCGACCTGGATGGATGCGGCGGATCCAGTAGTGCAGGCCCAACCGTGTACGAACCAGTTCCACTGGCCGTCGTGTGTGACACCATCGATGTATCCAACTACTTGGCTATCGGCTGGATAGTCGCTTTGCGATATTTCGGTTCGAGTACGGTTGGAGGCGTTGTCGTAACTATGCTTCACCCTTGCAAACTGCCCGTCACCGAGGGGCCTAGACTCCAGCACCAGTCTCTGTGCAGCGTCGTAGCTGTAGCTTACTTTGATGCCATCGGGGCGAAGGATGCTCGCCAGATTGCCAGTTGGATCGTAGCTGATAGTCGTCGTGGCCCAGTCATTTCCAATGCTTCTACGAGACGAGGCAACTCTTCCTCGCGCATCGTAAGAGATTTCGGTTACATCGCCATTGACGCCAACGATTCGGCCAGGCTGTCCAAGACCGTTGTAGTTGCTGTAGCTCACGGTGTGACCGAGTGCGTTTTTGACCGCGAGAAGGTCGCCTGACCCACTATATGTTTCGACGACGTCATCTTGCGCGAGAGGTCCGTCGGACTTTATTGATGCCTTTAGCCCATTGGGGTGGTAAGTGTAGGTGTATGTCGTGACGCTGGACTGGCCCACCGCACCAATTGCGCTGGCGTTCCGCGCAGTGGATGAGGCCAGGTTTCCCTTGGCGTCATAAGTGAAACTGTTCTCGACGTCGCCCACTATTCTCTGCTTCAGCAAGCGGTTCTTCCCAGTGTCCCACTCCCACGTTGTTGTACGTTCGGCACTGGTTCCGACCGCCTCAACCTGTTTGAGCAGGAAGCCTTGGGGACTGTAATCAAAGTTGGTCAAGTTGTCCGCGAAGTCGTGGACCAGGTCGGGGTAGCCATTGGCGTCATAACTACGCTCCTTATAGCTGGCTGCACATTTCGGTGACGCATCTCCTTTTACCGATACTTGCCTACCATCCTCGTACTTGTAGGTAGTCTTACGGCCGAGCGGGTTGGTCTCAGTGACGCTGATCTTTACTGCACGGTCCCTGGTGGTCGGAAGTTGGGAAAGCGGGTCTGTAGGCAGGCCAGGTGACCCAGGTACGCCGGGAAGGTTGATAATTGGGCCGCCGGACGTCGGCAGAGATGGCTGGGACGGGAAGGACGGCAGGGACTGTGGGGCATAGCAGATTTCTCCTCCTACGCGCGGTTCGCACCATGGTGAACCCGGCGTACTCCCCGTCCCTCCGGCAGACCGTCCTGGCTGAGCAGGTGCGGGGGGAGGGGCGACGGCTTCCGTCTGAAGTACAGCGTAGCTGTAAGTAAAGCGTTCGACTCCACCCGCATGCTCGGAAAGAACCGCGCGCCTGCTCGCATCGTAGGCAAAGGTTGAGTATCGATTGCCATTGAACGATTTGCCTGTAAGGGCGCCGGGGAATCTCGCATCTTCATAGTGGTAGCTGATGGTTGTAGCGGGCGCGCCAGGCATTACAGCAGAGGCGAGTCGGGGGCGGTTACTACCGAAGGCATTGGCGGTATACGTGTATTGGTAAGCGTTCCCGGCTGGGTCCGTTACCCTCACGAGCTGGCCATTACTCCAGGAAAAGTTGATTTGTCGACCCGAAGAATGAGTCACCCGCTGAAGATAACGATTATTGTAAGAGTACGTCCATGCCACGCCTTGTTCATCGCGCTGCTGCGTAATGAATCCTTCGGCGTTATAGCTCTCTGTCCCGCGCTGTTCGTTGTGCAGCGTGAATGAGCCATCGCCGTTTTGCTTGATGTACGCCACCGGTTGCGCTTTGTCCTCGAACCAGTGACCACTGCTTAGATCACGGAGGAACTTGATTCGCCGACCATCTGGCCGTTGCGACCAAGCCAGATTCCTTTCATCAGAGAATGCCAGTGAGTAGTCGAAGTTGCTCAGCCAGTGTTGGCCAAAGATGCCAACCGCACTCCAATGGTGGTTGTAGGTGCGCTGCAGGTACAGGCCCATTTCTCCCTGGCTCGCAAAGTCCAGCTCAGGCTCCACCTTGTTCCCAGTGTAAAGAACCACGGGATTCCCACTAACTTCTGGACAGTCGTCCTGCCTATCGTCGGTTTCCTGCTCTTTCGATGTTTGGGCAGGGGCTGCAGTTCCTCCTCCGCCCCCCCCTATTGGCAGCTGGATGTAAGGAGCGGAGATCCCGCTATAGGACTTAAATAGGGGAGGCTGATTGGGTCTAGTCCCACGGACGGTCATCCTTGCGCGGACGCATGCTCGGCAGTAACGGGCCGATTACATTGATGTACGGCGACTAGGTACGGACTAAGACGTTTGTTGACGACCGTCCCTTCAAGGCTCGTTAGAACAACGAACCCTGCGGCGAGTCCACCCGCGGCGGCAACGGCCGCAGGAAGCGGGTGCAGTCCAGCTTCGGCCAATGGCTGTGCTGCGCATCGAAGCCCAGGCGCTTGCGGGCCAGCTTGAAACGGTTGGACAGCAGGTCGGCGTAGACCCCTTCACCGCGCATGCGCGTGCCGAACTCGCTGTTGTAGTCCTTGCCACCGCGCAGCTGGTTGATGGTGCTCATCACATGCGTGGCGCGGTCCGGGTGGTGGGTGTCGAGCCAATCGCGGAACAGCGGCGCCACTTCCAGCGGCAGCCGCAGCAGCACGTAGCCGGCGGTGGAGGCACCGGCATCGTGGGCGGCCTCAAGCACGGCTTCCAGTTCGGCATCGTTGATCCACGGAATCACCGGCGCGACCATTACCCCGACCGGGATGCCGGCATCGCTCAGGCGACGCATCGCGCGCAGCCGTGCATGCGGGGCCGAGGCGCGTGGTTCCAGCTTGGCCGACAGGTGCGGGTCCAGCGAGGTCACCGAGAAGTGCACGCTGACCAGCTGCTTTTCCGCCAGCGGTGCGAGCAGGTCGATGTCGCGCTCGACCAGCGCATTCTTGGTGATCAGCGAGAACGGGTGCTGCGTTTCCAGCATCACCTCGATCAGCTGGCGGGTGAGTTTGAGCTTGCGCTCGATCGGCTGGTAGGCGTCGGTGTTGATGCCCAGCGCGATCGGCTGCGGCACGTAGCCGGGGCGCGAGAACTCCTTGCGCAGCAGCTGCGGCGCATTGGTCTTGGCGAACAGCTTGGTCTCGAAGTCCAGGCCGGGCGAGAGATTGAGATAGGCGTGCGAGGGCCGGGCAAAACAGTACGAACAGCCATGCTCGCAACCGCGGTACGGATTGACCGACTGGCTGAAGCCGACGTCCGGCGATTTGTTGCGGCTGATGATGCTGCGCGCGGTCTCGGCACGGACTTCGGTGCGCAGGCGCGGCGCAGCGAACTCTTCACTCTCGTCCGGCGCCCAGCCGTCGTCCATCGCTTCGCTGACGGTGACCTCGAAGCGGCCCGCCAGGTGCGCGCTGGAGCCCCGGCCTTTGATCGCAATACCCATCTTCAAAGCCTATCGCCCGGATGTCTCAGGGAATGAGACGTCGTAGCGTCGGAACGGCGGGGATAGGGGATATCCATGGTTAGTAGTATTACTAACCACAGGGGCAAATGGAAGTGAAACCTGCGCCCGGTAAGGCTCACCGGCGGTGGGTGCCGATTTGATCCCCTACATTATCCACAGGGCCAGAGCGCGTGCCTCGCGCGCCACGTCACCGGCGGCTGAGCCGACCAACGGTCGGCTCTACCCGATGCCGGGCGCCCCTTACGCGGCAGGGCTACGCGCCCCATCAAAGCAGCCGCAGATAGCCCTTCACCGTGGCATCCAGCCCGTCATACAGCGCCTCGCTGATCAGCGCATGGCCGATCGAGACTTCCAGCACGTCCGGCACGGTCCGGAGGAAATCGGCCAGGTTGTCCTGCGACAGGTCATGCCCGGCGTTGACCCCCAGGCCGGCCGCCTGCGCGCGGCGGGCTGCATCGGCGAACACGGCCAGCATGGCCGTGGCGTCGCCGGCGGCATGGGCCTCGGCGTAAGGGCCGGTGTAGAGCTCCACGCGGTCAGCACCGATGGCCGCGGCCTGGGCGATGTCGGGGTCGCCCGCATCCACGAACAGGCTGACCCGGCAGCCGTAGGTCTTCAATTCGGCGATCAGCGGGCGCAGGCGCTGCGCATCCCGGGCGAAGTCGACACCGTGGTCGGACGTGAGCTGGCCGTCGCCATCGGGCACCAGGGTGGCCTGGGCGGGGCGGGTCTGCGCGCACAGCGGCAGCAGCCCGGGGTAGCCCTCGCGCGGTGGCGCGAACGGGTTGCCCTCGATGTTGAACTCCACCCCGCGCTCGGCCGTCAGCGCGGACAGGGCCAGCACGTCCTCGGCGTGGATGTGGCGGCGGTCCGGGCGCGGGTGCACGGTGATGCCGTGCGCGCCGGCCTCCAGGCAGGCACGGGCGGCCTGCAGCACGTCCGGGTCGGTGCCGCCGCGCGAGTTGCGCAGGACGGCGATCTTGTTCACGTTGACGCTGAGTTGGGTCATGGCACTACGAGGGGTCGGACTCACCCTGAGCGGTCGGGGTGCGCGCCTGTAGGGCGAGCTCCCGCAGCCGACGGAGTTCGTTGGGATCGGTGATGGCCGCGCGGGTGGGCTGCACGTCACCGAAGCGGGCCACGTAAAGGCCGCGGACCCACGCCAGCAGGAACACCAGGGTGCCCAGCAGCGACAGCGCCATCAGCCCCATGTGGGGGGTCTTGAGCGCCATGCCGAAACAGGCCAGCGCGAACAGCAGGAACAGCCAGTACATGTCGTTCTCCCCGATTGACCGGGCCAGTGTAGCGCTGGCGCCGGGTGCGGTTCCACGGGGAGCGGTGGCTACAGCAACGGCGATGCCAAGCGTGCGAAGGCCTCCGGAACACGGTGCCGCCAGAGCGAACGCTGGCGATCGTTGTAGACCGGCGAGGCGCTGCTGTACTCGGCCAGCAGGATCTCGGCCAGCGCGGCCACGCGGTCGGTATCGCTGATCATCATCGAGAGCTCGAAGTTGAGCCGGAAGCTGCGGTGGTCGAAGTTGGCACTGCCGACGATGCAGACATCGTCATCGGCGATGAAGGCCTTCGTGTGCAGCATGCGCGGGCCGTACTCGTAGATCTTGACGCCTGCCTGCAGCAGCTCGTCGAAGTAGGAACGCGCGGCCTGGGTGACGAACCAGGAGTCGCTCATCTTGGGCACCAGCAGGCGCACGTCCAGGCCGCCGAGTGCGGCCGAGGTCAGCGCCATGCGCGCGGCCTCGCCGGGCACGAAGTAGGGCGTCACCAGCCAGACGCGCTCCTTCGCTTCGTGGATCGCCGCCACGTGCAGCCGGTGGATGGTCTCCCATGACGAGTCCGGACCGGACACCAGCACCTGCGCATTGATGCTGCCCTCGCTGCGGCTGGGCATGGTCTCGGGCCACAACTGCGCGATGTTGAAGCGCGCCGGCTCCTGGCCGGTGGCGTAGATCCAATCCTCGATGAAGACCAGCTGCAGGCTGCGCACCACGTGGCCACGCAGCCGCATGTGCAGGTCGCGATACGCATCCGGGCGGACGCTCTCGTCTTCTTCATCGGTGATGTTGATGCCGCCGGTAAAGGCCTGCAGGCCGTCGATGATGACGAGCTTGCGGTGCGTGCGCAGGTTCAACCAGGGCCGCTTGAACGGCTTGAGCAGCTGTCGCGGATGGAACCAGACGACTTCGGCACCTGCATCCAGCAGCGGCTGCAGGAAGCGCTTGCGGATGGACGACGAGCCGACCGCATCGAGCAGCAGGCGCACGCGCACGCCGGCCGCCGCACGCTCGGTCAGCGCATCGCGCAGCGCGGTGCCGGCGTGGTCCGGATTGAAGATGTAGTACTCCAGGTGCAGGTGGTCCTTGGCCGTGGCCACCGCGGCAAGCAGTGCGCTGTAGGTGGCCGCGCCATCGACCAGCCACTCCACCTCGGTGGCCGAGCTCGGTGAGAGCCCGGTGGTGGCCTGGGCGATCTTGGCCAGCTCGGTGCAGTCCGCATCCGGCGGGCAGACGCTGCTGTAGTGCTCCATGCCCGAGCGCGAACGGCCACGGCGCAGGCGCTGTCGTTTCACCTTCTGCGGGCCGAGCAGGTAGTAGATGAACAGCCCCACATAGGGCAGGGCGGCCAGCGAGAGGATCCAGCTCAGCGTGGCGACCGGCTCGCGCTTCTGCAGCATGATCCAGCCGATCAACCACAGCAGATAGAGAATGTAGGCCGCCACCATCAGCGGGCGCAGGTGCGGGATGGCGTCGAGCCAGTCCCCGAAGAGATCGAAGGTTGCGAGCATGGCCGGATGATAGCGGGCGGCGTGGCGCTGGCGCGTATCCACGCCCGGTGGCACAAAAAAAACGCCCCTGTTTCCAGGGGCGTTTTCCAGTCGCGTCATGACTGCGTCTTGCGTATTACTGCTGTACGAAGCCGATCTTCTTCATCTGAGCATTCTTCGCGGCAGCCAACACCTTGGCCATCACGTCGTACTCGGAGTCCGGGCTGGCATCGATGCGCAGTTCCGGCTGGTTGGTCGGATCACGCTGCACTTCCTGCTCCATACGCTGCTGCAGTTCGCTCACAGCCACGGGGCTGTTGTTCCACGACACCTGGTTGCTGGCGTCCACCTTCAGCTCGATCGGCGGCGGCGGTTCGACAGTCACCGGCGGTGGGTTGAGCACGCGCTGCGGCAGGTCAACGGCGATCGGGTACGTCATGATCGGCGCGGTGACGATGAAGATGATCAGCAGCACCAGCATCACGTCCACGAGGGGCGTGACGTTGATGTCGGCCATGGGGCCTTTGTTACCACCAGTACTGAACGCCATGGCTTACTGCCCCTTCTCTTTGGTGGCGACGAAGCCAACGTCGAGCATGCCCTGTTCCTGCGCGATCTTCGTCATCTCGTTGATGACGCGCATCTTGGTGGTGCGATCACCACGCAGGTTGAGGGGCGGCTGCGGGGTCTGCTGGGCGGCGGTCGCCAAGCGCGACTCGAGCGTCTGCTTGTCGATTTCCTCGTCGTTCCAGTAGATCGAGCCGTCTTCCTTGACTGCCAAGGTGATCGGGCTCGAACGCTTCTCAGCGTCTTCCGGATTCTGCACCAGGTTGGCCTCAGGCAGATCCACCTTGACCTTGTGGGACATCAGGGGCGCCGTGATGATGAAGATGATCAGCAGCACCAGCATCACGTCCACGAGGGGCGTAACGTTGATGTCGGCCATGGGGCCGCCGCTGTTACCACTACTGAAAGCCATAACGGGCTCCGTCTAGATCGTGTTGACTACGTTCTCGCTGGGTGACGCGCGTCGCTATCAGCGAACGCGCGAACCGGTGGCGAAGAAGTCGTGCAGGTCGTGAGCGAACGTATCGAACTTGCTGATCGTGGCGCTGTTGATCTTGCTGAAGAAGTTGAAGGCGAACACGGCCGGGATAGCCACGAACAGACCGATGGCGGTCATGATCAGTGCTTCACCCACCGGGCCGGCAACGGCGTCGATCGAGGCGGAACCGGTGGCACCGATCTTGATCAGCGCGCCGTAGATGCCCCACACGGTACCCAGCAGACCCACGAACGGAGCGGTTGCGCCGACGGTGGCCAGCAGGGTCATGCCCGACTGCAGGTTGTTGCTTTCGCGGGTCACGGCCTGACGCAGGGCGCGATCGACGAACTCCGAACGGCTCAGGTTCTCACCCAGGCCACCGGAGGTGCCGCCTTCCGAACGCTGGTGGTGCGCAGCAGCCTGTGCAGCGTCCAGAGCGATCTTGGAGAAGGGCTCCGAAGCCGGCTGTTCTTCCATCGCGCGGATGGCGTCCTGGGCGTTCGGGGTATCCCAGAACAGGCTCACGACCTTGTCGGCAGCAGCCTTCAGACGGGTGGCGCGGAAGATGTTGATGACGGTCCAGTACCAGGACATGGCCGACATGATGATCAGGGTCAGCAGCACGACCCAGGAGACGGCGAAGTCACCCGGCTGGGTGGTCATCTCGTGGATCAGGTGCTCGAAGCCCATCTGCGACAGGGCGTTGGAGTTGCCCCCGGCAGCAGCGGCGATGAAAAGTTCCTGCAGCATGACGCTTACCTTTGTTGTGTGTGGTGATAAAGGGTATTGCTAGAAATAACCGCTAGAGGCGGTGGCCGGCGGGCCACCGGCCACTATCAGTTCAGCGCAAAGTTGACCGGGACGCGAACGCGACCTGCGACCTTCTTCCCGCCCGATTCCGCGGAACGGAAGCTCCACTTGCGAGCTGCTTCCATGGCGGCGCGGTCAAGGTCACGGTTACGGCTGGACTTCTCGACCGACACATTGGTGACGTTGCCATTGGCATCGACGTCAATGATCAGGATGACTTCACCCTGGATACCAGCACGGAACGCGGCCGGCGGGTAACGCGGGGGGTTCATGTTCTTCGACGAGATGTCGACGCTTGCCTCAATGGTGCTCGGCGGCTGCGGCGGCGACGGCGGCGAAGGCGGCGTGACGATGTCGGTCGGACGCGGGTCCGGGATATCGACCACAGGAGCCTGCGGCGGCGGCGGAACCGGGGACGGCTTCGGCGGCGACAGGTTCTTGACCGGCGGCGGCGGAGCGTCGACCAGGGTCACCATGATGTTGCGTTCTTTCTCCGCGACGGCCTTGGGAGCCACAGCCGGGATCAGAAGCATCATGAAGGCGGCGAGATGCAGTGCGATTACAAAAGCGATACCCACGATACGCGGCCAGGAGAGGCCGGTGTCATCGCGTTGTTCGTACCTGTGAACGACTAGTTGTTCCGTCATGCGCCAAGAGCTCATTAGTGGGGCCGGGATACCCGGGGACAGGTAGCCCATGATCAGCGGTGCATGACACCGCAGGAACCTCCAAGCTTATACCAATCCTGAGCGCCTGCGCATCACTTGTGCAGGCATTCAGGCGTTATTCCTACTTACTTCAGGTTGATGATTTTCTTCGCATCCGCCTGGTTCTTCACACCCTTCGCCAGCGCTTGCTGGGCGGCCTGCTTGGCCTCCGGAATGCGACCTTCCGAATGCAGCACGCGTGCCAGATTCAGGTAGGTCTCGCCATCCTTGGAAAGCGGGGCAGCCTTCTGCCACGCCTCGATCGCCTTGTCCGCCTGCTGCGGCTCGGAGTAGTAGTACGCCTGGGCCAGTGCCAGGTATACCTGATAATCCGGCTTCAGGATGTTTTTCTGCAGGCCATCATTGATAACGGCAATGACGTCCTTTTCTTTGTTCTCGCTGTTGGCGTAGATCGAGTACAGCTGCTTGTACTCGCGCTCGTCGGTCAGCTGGCCGGCTGCGTACAGCTTGGCCATGACCGCGCCGGCCTTGTCCATCTGGTCGGCCTGCATGTACATGCTGGCCAGGTTCAGCTGGGCCTTCTTGTCGTTCGGGTTCTTGGCAGCCAGCGTTTCAGCCTGCTTGACCGCTTCGCCGGTCTGGCCGGCTTCGGCCATGGCGGCCATCAGCAACTGGTTCCAGTTGTCCTTCGGCTCGGGCGAGCCGGCGATGGCCTGCTGCAGCACCGGGATGGCCTCGGCATAGCGCTCGGCCTGGTACAGCGCCTGGCCCTTGGCGATCAGCTCTTCGGGCTTGTTCGACTTGGTCTCGGCGAAGTACTTGTCCAGGGTCGCCAGGCCTTCGTTGATCTGGTCGTCCTGCAGCTGCAGCTGACCCAGCATCAGCATCGACTGGTAATGGCCGTTGTTGTCCAGGCCGCCGAGCTGCAGCACCTGCTCGAGGTACTTCTTGGCCGAGGCGACGTCGTCCAGCTGGTAGGCCGCCTGCGAGGCGAGCTGCGCGGCGAGCGACTTGTCGTAGGTGTTGGCGGCGGGATTGGCCAGGATTTCGTCGGCCTGCGCGCGCGTCTCCGGGAACTTCTGGTCGTTGTAGCTGTCAATCATTTTCTGCAGCTTCGGGCCGACCTTGGCCGAGGACTTCTGCTCCGGCTCCTGGCGGGTCGCGTTCGGGTAGAGCACTTCGGCCTTGGCCTGCTTCTTCCCGCCACGCGCGCCACGCTCCGACGAGCGGGCCTGGGCGAAGGCATCGGTGATCATGGCGCCACTTACAGCGGTCGCGATGAGGACGGAAAGGACGGCTTGCTTGTGGTTGCTGAAAATCATCTTTCACCTCGATCGAACCGCCGCAGCGGCATCAAAACGGACTGTCAGAAAAATCTGAGCCGCCAAACGTATCAGAAACTGATGGCGTGAGAAATCGTTTCCGATGCTGCAATACAGCATCTTTTGGTCGCATACGGGCGCGTCAGCCACACTTCGGACGACGCCCGTCCGCCTGGGCTTGTTGGTATACACCACTCAGGGAGGGCGCGTCTCGCTGCAATTCCCGGATGCGGTTGGCCGGATCGGGGTGGGTGGACAGCCACTGCGGTGACCGGCCGCCGCTGGCAGCCATCATGTTCTGCCACAGATCGACCGCCTGGGCCGGGTTGAAACCGGCCTCGGCCATCAGGCGCTGGCCGACGATATCGGCCTCGCTTTCCTGGGTCCGCGAGCCTGGCAGGAGGAAGGCCGCCTGGGCACCGGCGCCGCCGAGCTGGCTGACGGTACTGGCCGCTCCCTCGCCGTAGGCCGCGCCTGCCAGCGCGCCGAGGACCGACAGCCCGGTCTGCGCACCCATCTGGCGGGTGATGCGTTCTTCGTGGTGGCGGGAGATCACGTGCCCGATCTCGTGGCCGATGACGGCGGCCAGCTGATCCTGGTTCTTGGCGACGGTGAAGATGCCGGTATTGACCCCGACCTTGCCGCCGGGCAAAGCGAACGCGTTGGGTTCCTTGTCGACCATCAGGGCCGTCTCCCACCGTACGCCACGGTACTGTGCGGGAAGCTGAGCGACCAGCGCATTCACCACGCACTGGACGTAGGCGTTCTGCTTCGGGTCGGTGCTCAACGTACCTTTGGACTTGGTCTCGGTAAACGCCTGCGCGCCCAGCTGGTCCAGCTCGGCCTGCGATACCCCGCCCACCATCTGGCGGCGGCCGGTGGGTGAGGTGGTGGTGGCGCACGCGCTCACCAGCATGGCGATGGCAATTCCCAACAGCACTGGTTTCATGTGCGATCCCCCGTGTTCATATGCGCAGTGTGGAACGTGGCCACGTAAATTTTCGTCAAGCCGCGTGGTCGTTATTGGATGCCCAGGAACATGAGGGCGGCCAGGGCAATGCCGTTGTTCACCGCATGCGCGGCGATCGGCGCCCACAAGGTGCCGGTGCGCTGGTAGAGCCAGGCGAAGGCGGCGCCCATGCCGCCATAGACCAGCCACAGCTGGGCGATTTCCCATGGGCCGTTGGCGCTGGTACCGGGAATTTCATGCACCAGGGCGAAGGCCAGGCTGCTCAGCAACATGCCCAGCAGCGGCCGGCCGGCCTGCCACAGGCGACCGAACAGCACCCGACGGAACAGCAGTTCCTCATAGGCCGGAGCAAGCACCACGGCAAACAGCGCCAGGAACCAGGGGAAGCGCGTCATCGCCTGTTCCATCAGCGCCAGGTTGGTCGGCACCGGCTCGATACCGCCCTGCTTGGCCAGCCACGCGATCAGATTGCTGCCGACGATCACCCCGGTGGCGACCAGCAGTGTCCACCCCCAGGTGGAAGGGCGACGGGCGGCCTGGAACGACAGCGCCCGTTCGGCGGGCGTGGCCCGACGACGGAAGAAATACAGCACCAGTGCCGCGCCACCGGTGGCGACCAGCGCCATCAGGATCTGGGCGAGGGCACCGGGTTGCCCGAGCTGCTGGGCAAGACCGGCGACCGCGGACGCATCCGCACCGTCGCGCGCCGCCTGGTAACCGACGATCGCACCGCGGTAGAGCCCCCAGGCTAAACCGCTGATCAGACTGAGCGAGAGCAGCACCGCCACGCCGATGCCCAGATCGATGAAGAACCCTGCAAGCGGAGAACCCGGCCTGCGCGGTGATGATGGAACAGCGGGGGGCAGCGGAGGCGTCATGGACGCCGGGGGGGTAACGGACATCGGATTCCTGGCATCGGGAGGCGATGGCTGGCCAGGGTCGCCCCCGGCCGGCCTTGCCCCGATTGTGTCAGATATCCAGGTTGGCGACCTTCAGCGCATTGTCTTCGATGAAGTCGCGGCGCGGTTCGACCACGTCGCCCATCAGCGTGCTGAAAATCTGGTCGGCGGCCACGGCATCCTCGATCCGCACCTGGAGCAGGCGACGGGTGTCGGGATTGACCGTGGTGTCCCAGAGCTGCTCCGGATTCATTTCACCCAGACCCTTGAATCGCTGGATCTGGCGACCCTTCTTGGCTTCATCCAGCAGCCAGTTGCGCGCCTCGGCGAAGCTGCCGACCTCGGCCGATTTGGCACCGCGGCTGATCTTCGCACCGGCACGGACCAGGCCGTGGAGGAGCAGGGAGGACTGGTGCAGCGCACGCAGTTCGCCGGTCTCGAATGCGGCCAGCGGCAGCACCTGGATCAGCTGTTCGCCCATGTGGCGACGCGTGACCAGCACGGCTGCCGGACGTTCGTCGGTGGGTTCCTGCAGTTCCAGCGTATAGCGCGGCGAACCGAGGCTGCCCTGGTTGAGGCGGGTGGCCAGCGCGGCCAGGCCCTCGTCTGCGCCGGCCTTGCGCAGGTGTTCCAGATCCATCGGCGTGAAATCGATCAGCGCTTCCAGCACCTGGCGGTCATAACGATGGCTGTTGCGCGCGATGGTTTCCTGTGCCGAGGCGTAGGAAAGCAGCAGCTTCTCCAGCGCCACGCCTTCGATGCCGGGTTCGCTCTCGGCCGGGATCAACGAGGCATTTTCCACCGCGCTGCTGGCCAGGTACGCATCCAGCGCCGGGTCATCCTTCAGGTACAGCTCCTGCTTGCCCTGCTTGATCTTGTACAGCGGCGGCAGGCCGATGTAGATGTGGCCACGCTCGATCAGCTCCGGCATCTGACGGTAGAAGAAGGTCAACAGCAGCGTACGGATGTGCGCGCCGTCGACGTCGGCGTCGGTCATGATGATGATGCGGTGGTAGCGCAGCTTGTCCGGGTTGTACTCGTCCCGGCCGATGCCGGTGCCCAGCGCGGTGATCAGCGTACCGACCTGGTCCGAGGCGAGCATGCGGTCGAAGCGGGCACGTTCCACGTTGAGGATCTTGCCGCGCAGCGGCAGCACGGCCTGGTTCTTGCGGTTGCGGCCCTGCTTGGCCGAGCCACCTGCCGAGTCACCCTCGACGATGAACAGTTCGGACAGCGCCGGATCTTTTTCCTGGCAATCGGCCAGCTTGCCCGGCAGGCCGGCGATATCCAGCGCGCCCTTGCGGCGGGTCAGATCGCGCGCCTTGCGGGCCGCTTCACGTGCACGCGCCGCGTCCACGATCTTGCCGGCGATCGCCTTGGCTTCGTTGGGGTTTTCCTGCAGGAATTCTTCCAGGCGCGCACCGAAGGCACTTTCCACCGCCGGGCGCACATCCGAGCTGACCAGCTTTTCCTTGGTCTGGCTGGAGAAGCTCGGGTCGGGCACCTTCACCGACAGCACCGCGATCATGCCTTCGCGCATGTCATCACCGGTCAGGTTGATCTTGGCCTGCTTGGCGATGCCGTTCTGCTCGATGTAATTGTTGAGCACACGGGTCAGCGCACCGCGGAAACCGGCGAGGTGGGTACCGCCATCCTTCTGCGGGATGTTGTTGGTGAAGCAGTACATCGTTTCCTGGTAGGAATCGGTCCACTGCAGCGCCACGTCCACGACGATCCCGTTGGACTCACCGGTGACGGAGATCACGTTCGGGTGCAGCGGCGTCTTCAACTGCGCCAGATGCTCCACGAAGCTGCGGATGCCGCCTTCGTAATGGAAGTCGTCGCGCCGGCCGTCGCCGCGCTCGTCCACCAGCACGATCTTGACGCCGGAATTGAGGAAGGACAGCTCACGCAGGCGGCGGGCCAGGATGTCGTAGTGGAACTCGACGTTATCGTGGAACGCCTTCACCGACGGCCAGAAGCGCAGGGTGGTACCGCGCTTGGTGCTGGCTTCAACCTGCTTGAGCGAGTTGACCGCAGCACCGTCAGCGAATTCCTGCTGGTAGTGGAAGCCGCCCTGGTAGATATCCAGCAGCAACTTCTGCGAGAGCGCATTGACCACGCTGACGCCGACGCCGTGGAGGCCGCCAGACACCTTGTAGCTGTTGTCATCGAACTTGCCACCGGCGTGCAGGACCGTCATCACGACTTCGGCGGCGGAGACTTCGCGATCGAGCTTCTTGCTCATCTGCTCGTGCTTGCCGGTCGGGATGCCGCGCCCGTTGTCCGACACCGAGACTGAACCGTCTGCGTGGATCATCACCGACACATGGTCGGCGTGGCCGGCCAAGGCTTCGTCGATGGAGTTGTCGACGACCTCGAACACCATGTGGTGCAGACCGGTGCCGTCATGGACGTCGCCGATGTACATACCAGGACGCTTGCGGACAGCCTCGAGGCCTTCCAGGGCGGTGATGCTGTTGGCGTCGTAGTTGCCGCTGTTTGCGGGGATGTTCTGTTCTTCAGTCATTGCGCTTGCCGTAGGCTCCGCAGGTCGGTCCGCCGCGATGAGGCGGGGCGCCGAGTAATAAGGGGTTGCAACAGCAATTATACCAGCCGGGCACCGTGGCCCCTGGGGGACCACTATGGCACAGGCTGGACCTGTCCATGTTCCACGTGGAACCGCGTGATATCTGTCGCGTCGATCAGTGCCGCCGGAACTTCAGTGGCGGTGATGAAGATCTGCGCCGGGCCGGCCTTCAAGCGCTCCAGCACCCGTGCCTGGTGGTGTCGATCCAACTCCGAAGACAGGTCGTCCAATGCGATGACCGGCCATTCGCCGCGCTGCTCGGCGTAGTCTTCGGCCTGTGCCAGCAGGCAGGTGAGGGCCGTCAGTTTCGCCTGCCCCCGTGAGAGTGCATCCCGGCCGGGAATGGTCTCGAATCCGACGCTCCAGTCGGCCCGGTGTGGACCGACCGAGGTATAGCCGGCCATCCGGTCACGTTCCCGGGCCAGAAGCAGGGCATCGGAGAGAGAAACCTCCTGCTTGCGCCACCCTGGGCTCAAGCTCAGCGACTGGATGCCCAGATTGGGGGCCAGGACGGCGGCCAGCTCCACGGTTCGCTCCTGCAACCGCTCCAGGTAGTGCTGCCGGCGGATGGTCAGCGGTTCGCCGGCCTCGGCGAGCTCTCGATCCCAGGCATCCAGGGCGTGCGGATGGCCGCCCTGCTTGAGCAGAGCGTTGCGCTGCTTGAGGGCGCGCGAGTACCGCCGCCACAGCCCCATGAAGTCTGGTTCCACGTGGAACAAACCCCAATCGAGGAACCGCCGACGGGGCTCACCGCCGCCACTGACCAGCGCGTGGCTACCTGGCTCGAAGGTCACCACCGCCAGCGCTGCGCAGAGGGTGCCGAGCTGGGCGACATCCTCGCCGTCCAGTCGGCCTTTCCATTCCTGCCCACTGTGGCGGAGCCCGGCCTTGCGCCGCGTCGGGGTTTCGGCGCCTTCGCGCTGCTCATCCCATTCGACAAAGACATCCAGCGCCTCCCGGCCCTGGCGCACCAGCCCATCCCGCACCCGGCCACGGAAACTGCGCCCGTACGCCATGACATGCAGCGCCTCCAGGACACTGGTCTTTCCGGCGCCATTGTCGCCGGTGATCAGATTGATACCCGGTTTCGGCGCGAGTTCGACGGTATCGAAGCGGCGAACCTGGTGCAGGGAGAGACGGCGGATATGCATGCGGAAGATCGACGACGCGCCGGGCGGCAGAGGGGTAGCGGGGAATCGATCAGCTTACTGCATTGCCCTGGTTCCACGTGGTGCAAGCAGCCCTGGAAGTGCGCCGCCGTACAGTCCCCGGCGTTTCACCCAGCGGCGGGAGGAAATGCCGGGCCCGGGCGGACGATGGCGAACCCCACTGCCCGATGTGGAGCAGTGCAGTGCAAGGCGGACGAGGCGCGTAGGGGAGTCACTCAGGCGTGCCGTACCACGTGGAACATGCCCGTCGACCTCCACCCGGACGCTCAAGAACACGCTCAATTTCTTTAATTCTGAGGCTCGTCCAGGCCCATGGTGCTGCAGATTTCAAGAAATCCGCGGCGTTTTCCAGGGCGCCCAGCAGCCCGATCGGTACGTCCGCGCTGGATTGTTTGAATTCTGCGCGCGTGGCCGAAGCGCACCCTGTCAGAAATGAACGACGCTCGCGCAGACCCAAACGAGACTGTCCACATCCCCCATGTATGAGTTATGCACAACCTCAGGGCAATCTGTGGATAAAAAGAGGCCCTGGAACAGGCCTTAAAGATATCCACAGGATCACCCCCAGGCTCAGGCCCTGTTTTACCGGGGGTTTCGAGCCCCCAATTCCCTTTATAACCAAACACTTAACCTACTTTTCAACCAAATCTGGCTCTACCACCACCACCTAGCTTTAGATTTATATACAGTTTTTAAAAGCATAGAGCTGTGATTCAGCGGCAGAAAGCCGGCTCGACGCGGCGCTCCAGATCTGGAGAGAAATCTGTCCTGGTTCGCAGTGGCGGCTTAACGGGATTCACGAGATTGGCGGCGGGCAGGCGCTACCGAGCCACTTTTGCACCTGCGTTCGATAACGATCACGCCATCGCAAGATCGCCACTGGTTTGTGAGCGCAGCGGGGATGCGAATCGCGTGTGCCGGTGGCGACCTTGGTTCACGTGGCCGGTAACCGTGGAGATCGGCCTTCACCCCCTATCCATGCAGCAGGCCTGCGTGTGCGGATACCCGGTCAGACAAGCAGGCAGGCGGGCAGACGAACCAAGCATCTCCAAAGGTTCAACGCTACGACGATGCTCCACGTGGAACATCGCTTCTTTCGCCCAAAAAGAAACCCGGCAGTGCCGGGCTTCTCAGACAACTCGGTTCCACGTGGAACCAGCGCGCCAGGTCAGAGACGCAGCGGCATCACCACATGACGCGACTTCTCGCTGCTGGCCTCGCGGACCAGCGCAGAGGAGTTCGAATCACGCAGCTGGATCACGACGTGCTCGTCGCGCAGTGCCGACAGGGCATCCAGCAGGTAATTCACGTTGAAGCCGATGGCCAGGTCGCTGACCGTGGTATCGGCCTCGATCTCTTCCTGGGCTTCTTCCTGCTCCGGGTTGTGCGCGCTGATTTTCAGGTTGCCCGGCGAGACTTCCACGCGGATACCGCGGTACTTCTCGTTGGACAGAATCGCAGCACGCTGCAGCGAGGCACGCAGGGCTTCGCGATCGACCTTCACTTCGCGATCGGCACCGATCGGGATGACGGCCTCGTAATCGGGGAAGCGGCCGTCGATCAGCTTGGAGGTGAAGGTCACATCGTCGCGCTTGACGCGCACGTGGCTGCGGCCGACTTCCAGCTCGATCTCGCGATCACCGCTTTCCAGCAGGCGCTGCAGCTCGGTCACGCCCTTGCGCGGCACGATGATCTGGCGCTTGGCACCGCTGGCCTTTTCCAGCTCGGTTTCGCACAGCGCCAGGCGGTGACCATCGGTCGCCACGGTACGCAGGGCATCGCCACGCAGGTCGAACAACAGGCCGTTGAGGTAGTAGCGCACGTCCTGCTGGGCCATCGCGAACGCGGTGCGTTCGATCAGTTCCTTCAGGGTCGCTTCGCCGATGGCCACGCGCTCGGTAGCTTCGACTTCGTCGACAGACGGGAAGTCGTTGGCCGGCAACGTTGCCAAGGTGAAGCGGCTGCGCCCGGCCTGCACGGTGATCTTGTCACCGGTCTGCGAGACGGTGATCCGGCTGCCGTCGGGCAGGGCACGGATGATCTCGAACAGCTTGCGGGCGGGGATGGTGGTCTCGCCGTCCTGGGCATCTTCCACCGCGATCCGCGACACCATTTCCACTTCCAGGTCCGTACCGGTCAGCGACAGCTGTCCGTTCTGGACCTGAACCAGGAAATTAGCCAGAACCGGCAGGGTCTGGCGGCGTTCGACCACGTTGACGACTTGTGCCAACGGCTTGAGAAAGGCTTCGCGCTGCAGTGTGAAACGCATGTGGTTCCGTGCCCCTATGCTTTAAAAAAATGTGGAATAAATCAAAAGCTTGGTGGTGCTGGTAGGGCCAGAATCGCGGGAAAACACGACTAAGCCTTTGTAAACAAAAGGGTTTTTGACCTCGAAACCCTCTGCATTACTAGCCCCCAAGGGGTGGGGAAAGGTGTGGATAACTTTACCGCCGAATCGAGCGGCTTTTTTATCCACAACCTATACCTCGCTTACTACCGGATTCTGCACCGTTTTATGCGATGACGCCTTAGCGGCGTACATGCATCATTCGCTCAACTTCCGGATCAGCTTGTCCCAGTCTTCCCGCAACTTGCCGTCGGCTTCCATCAACGTCCGGATCTGCCGGCAGGCATGCAGCACCGTGGTGTGGTCCCGGCCGGCAAAGGCGTCGCCGATTTCCGGCAGGCTGTGCTCGGTCAGTTCCTTGGTCAGGGCCATGGCGACCTGACGGGGACGGGCCAGCGAGCGGGTCCGACGCTTGGACAGCAGATCCTTGATCTGCAGCCCGTAGTAGTCGGCCACGGTTTTCTGGATGTTGGGAATGCTGATCGCCTGCTGCTGGGCGCGAAGCAGGTCGCGCAGGGTTTCCTGGGCGAAATCAGTGGTGATCGCACGGCCGGTGAAATTGGCGCGTGCGGCCAGGGTATTCAACGCACCTTCGAGGTCGCGGACATTGGAGCGCATCTTCTTGGCAATCAGAAACGCCACATCGTCGGGGATATCGGTGCCACGCTCGCGGGCCTTGGCCAGCACGATCGCTGCACGCGTCTCGAAGTCCGGCGGCTCGATCGCCACCGACAGGCCCCAGGCCAGTCGCGACTTCAGCCGTGCTTCCAGGCCTTCGACTTCGCGCGGGTACCGGTCGCAGGTCAGGATGATCTGCTGCTTGCCGTCGAACAGGGCGTTGAACGTATGGAAGAACTCTTCCTGGGTACGGTCCTTGCCGGCGAAGAACTGGATGTCATCGATCAGCAGCGCGTCCACCTGCTGGAACTGGCGCTTGAACTGGTCCATGGTTTTTTCCTGCAGCGCACGGATCATCGCGCTGAAGAACTGTTCCGAACGCAGGTACAGCACCTTGGCCGCCGGGTTGGCCTGACGCATCGCATTGCCGGCCGCGAACATCAGGTGGGTCTTGCCCAGGCCGGTCCCGCCGTACAGCAGCAACGGGTTGTGGGCCCGGTCGCCCGGCTTCTGCGCCGCCTGGAACGCCGCGGCCAGGCCCAGCTGGTTGCTGCGGCCCTCCACGAAGTTGGCGAAGGTGTAGTGCGAATCCATGTTGCCGGCGAACGGCACCAGGGGCTCGGCCGGCGCTGCCGGTGCGGACAGGCCCGGAATCGGCGCGATCTGCGCCTCCACCGGGCGCGGACGCGAGCCGATTTCAAGAAAAACGTCGCCGAAACCGGCGAAGTGCGCCAGCAGTTCCTTGATGCGCGGCAGATACAGCTCGCGCACCTGGTCGACGATGAAGGCGTTCGGCGCATAAAGCACCAGGCTGTCCGCGCGCAGATCTGCCTGCAGCGGCTTCAACCAGGTGTGAACATCCTCGGGCGGAAACTCTGCTTCGAGGCGTTCGAGGGAACGAGACCAGGCATCCATCGGCAATAATCGTCTGGGGCCAGCGGATAGGCGAACAAAAGCGCCGCACCGCAGGCCGGAAGGGGGGAAGAATGGATGGCGCAGACTACCACCGACGAGGGGGGCCGGGAATGGTTGTCCCAAAGTTATTCACAAAACGATCCACAGCTATTGCACAGCCCGGTGAATTCCCGTAGTGACAGACACTTGACGGGACCTCGATGAGGTCTATAGAATTTCCGGTTCTTTCCGTCCCCTTCATATAGAGGCCCGCATGGCCACCAAGCGCACTTTCCAACCCAGCAACCTCAAGCGTAAGCGCGACCATGGCTTCCGTGCCCGTATGAAGACCGCTGACGGCCGCAAGATCCTGTCGCGTCGCCGCGCCAAGGGCCGTAAAGTCCTGAGCGCTTGATTGCAATGCCGCTTCCCGCGGCAGACGCAATCCTGACTGTGAGCAGTTCCGACCCGCGCAAGCGATTTCCTCGCTCTGCGCGGGTTCGTACGCGTGCCGAATATACAACGGTCTTCAACGGCGCCCGCCGTGTGTCCGATCCGCTGATGACCCTGCACTGGCTGAAGAGCGATACGCCAGCCAGGTTGGGTCTTGCGGTGTCGCGCAAAGTCGATCCCCGAGCCGTGGGTCGCAACCGAGTAAAGCGTGTGCTGCGCGATGCCACACGCCACCTACGGCCGTGGATGAGTGCCGGCGATTACGTCGTCGTTGCCCGCAGCGCCGCCCGTACCGCCAGCAATTCAGATATCCGCCAGGCCTTTGAACGCCTGCTGCGCCGCCTTGGCGCATTGCCCATGCCGGGCGCGGACGGCACAATGCCGCCGCCCTTGGGCGTTGTACCCCTTTCCCAGTCCGAGCCGGCATTGCGTGCCGGCCCCGTCGAGCCTGCACGCTGATGAACCAGACCCGCGTTTTCCTGATTTTTGCCTGGCTGATGGTGGCCGTGTTGCTGTGGATGGAGTGGGGCCGCGACAAAGCCGCGCCGCCGACCCCGGCCGTGGCTGCCCAGACCACCCAGGCCAGCGTGCCGGGTGCGGCAGCCGGCAGCATTCCCGGTGCACCCGTGCCCCAGGCTGACGGTTCCCTGCCGGCGGCACAGCCGGCCGCACAGACCGAGGCCGGCCCGGCCCGCGTGACCATCACCACCGACGTGCTGCGTCTGGTGCTGGACGGTGGCACGGTGCTGGACGCCGAACTGCTGCAGTTCCCGCAGACCAAGGAAGAAGGCAGCCCGCCGGTCCGCCTGCTGACCGAAGAAGCCACCCACCCGTACCGCGCGGTCAGTGGCTGGATCAGTGAAGACAAGACCATGCCGGTGCCGGCCGCCAACGGCTTCAAGCTGGTCGGCGACAACCACGACTTCGTGCTGGCCAAGGGCCAGGACGAGGTCACCGTGCCGTTCGAATGGACCGGCCCGAACGGCGTGACCATCCGCCGCACCTACTCGCTGGGTCGCAACGAGTACGCGATCACGGTCAAGGATGAAGTCGTCAACGGCGGCAGCGCCCCGTGGAGCGGCTACGTGTTCCGCACCCTGGACCGCACCCCGACCATCCTCTCGCGCAGCATGACCAACCCGGACTCGTTCAGCTTCAACGGCGCGACCTGGTTCAGCCCGCAGGACGGTTACGAGCGTCGCGCGTTCAAGGATTACCTGGACGACGGCCACCTCAACCGCACCATCACCGGCGGCTGGCTGGCGATGCTGCAGCACCACTTCTTCACCGCGTGGATTCCGCAGGCCGACCAGGCCGCGCAGTACTCGCTGGCGCAGAACAACGGCCGTGACCAGATCGAAGCGCGCGGCCCGGCCTTCACCGTGGCCCCGGGCCAGCAGGTCAGCACCGAAGCCCGCCTGTGGGTCGGCCCGAAGCTGGTCAACCTGATCGCCAAGGAAGACGTGAAGGGCCTGGACCGCGTGGTCGACTACAGCCGCTTCTCGCTGATGGCGATCATCGGCCAGGGCCTGTTCTGGGTGTTGAACCAGGTCCACAAGGTGGTCGACAACTGGGGCTGGGCCATCGTCGGCCTGGTGGTGCTGCTGAAGCTGGTGCTGTATCCGCTCTCGGCCGTGCAGTACAAGTCCGGTGCCAAGATGCGTCGCTTCCAGCCGCGCATCGCGCAGCTCAAGGAACGCTATGGCGATGACCGCCAGAAATTCCAGACCGCGATGATGGAGCTGTACAAGAAAGAGAAGATCAACCCAATGGGCGGCTGTCTGCCGATCCTCATCCAGATGCCGATCTTCTTCGCGCTGTACTGGGTGCTGGTGGAATCGGTGGAACTGCGACAGGCCCCGTGGCTGGGCTGGATCCAGGATCTGACCGCACGTGACCCGTACTTCATCCTGCCGGTGATCAACGTGGCGGTGATGTGGGCCACGCAGAAGCTGACCCCGGCCCCGGGCATGGACCCGATGCAGGCCAAGATGATGCAGCTGATGCCGCTGGTGTTCGGCGTCATGATGGCCTTCATGCCGTCCGGTCTGGTGCTGTACTGGGTCGTCAACGGCGGCCTGGGCCTGCTCCAGCAGTGGTGGATGACCAAGCGCCACGGCAGCGACCCGCTGCCGGTCGTCACCGCCAAGAAGTAAGCCGCACAGGAGACCCGCCGCAAGGCGGGTTTCCTGCATCTGCGGCCCGCGCCTCCGTGCGGTCCGTAGAATGCCCCCTGATTCCCGCACGCCGCAGTGAGCCCGACATGACCCATGCCCCCGACACCATCGTGGCCATCGCCACCGCGCCCGGCGCGGGCGGCGTCGGCATGCTGCGGCTGTCCGGCCCGCAGGCGCGGCCCATCGCCGAAGCCATCGGCGTGCGCGCGATGCAGCCACGGCATGCGCACTACGCGCGCTTGCGCGATGCGGCCGGCGAGGTGATCGACGACGGCATCGCACTGTGGTTCCCGGCCCCGAACAGCTTCACCGGCGAAGAAGTGGTGGAGCTGCAGGGGCATGGCAGCCCGGTGGTGCTGCAGCAGCTGGTCGCGCGCTGCATCGCCTTGGGCGCGCGGCAGGCGCGGCCCGGTGAATTCAGCGAGCGCGCCTTCCTCAACGGCAAGCTCGACCTGGCCCAGGCCGAGGCGATCGCCGACCTGATCGCCGCCAGCGATACCCGCGCAGCGCGCGCGGCCCGCCGCTCACTGGATGGCGTGTTCTCGCGCCGCGTGGACGAGGTCGCAGAACAGCTTGTTCTGCTGCGGATCCACGTGGAAGCGGCGATCGATTTCGCCGACGAACCCCTGGATACCCTCGGCGGCGCCCAGGTGCGCAGCGGTCTGGTCACCGCGTTGCAGGCACTGATCCGGCTGCGCGACGATGCCGAACGCGGGCGCAGGCTGCGCGATGGTCTGCACGCGGTGCTGGTGGGCCCGCCGAACGCCGGCAAGAGCTCGCTGCTCAACGCGTTGGCCGGCAGCGAGCGGGCGATCGTCACCGACATCGCCGGCACCACCCGCGACACCCTGCGCGAAACCATCCGTATCGATGGGCTGGAACTGACCCTGGTCGACACCGCCGGCCTGCGCGAAGGCGGGGATGCCATCGAGCGCGAAGGCATGCGCCGGGCGCGCGCGGAAATGCAGCGTACCGACCTGGCCATTGTGGTGGTCGATGCGCGCGACCCGCAGGCGGGCCGCGACGCGGTGGGCGACAGCATCGCCGAGGTGCCGCAGCAGCTGTGGATCCACAACAAGAGCGATCTGCTGGACGCGATTGCGTCTGACGCCGCTGCGGACGTGGTGCATGTCTCGGCCGCCACCGGCCTCGGCCTGGATCAGCTGCACGCCCGCCTGCGCGCGCTGGCCAGCGGCAGTGCCGGCGACAGCGTGGACGGCGAGTTCTCCGCGCGTGCCCGCCATGTGGAGGCGATCAGCCAGGCCATCGGCCATGCCGAGCGCGCCGAATCGGAGCTGGTCCACGAGCACCTGGAGCTGGCCGCCGAGGAACTGCGCCTGGCCCATGAGGCGCTGGGCGAGATCACCGGGCGGATGAGCGCCGATGATCTGCTCGGGCGCATTTTCTCCAGCTTCTGCATCGGGAAGTAGGCGGCGCCTTTCTTCGCGCTGTCACACCCCTGCAGCAGACTGACCCGGTTCTTTATCGACAGGGATTCGCAGTGTCCAAGCCGTTGTGGGGGTGTGTGTTGCTGGTGTCGCTGGCCGTGGCACCATCGGTGGCCATGAGCGCTGAATCGTCTTCCCCTACGCCGGCCAAGGCCGCCGTCTACGGCCACCGCGGCGCCAGTGCGCTGCTGCCCGAGCACACGCTTGCCGCCTATGCGCAGGCCATCGCCGACGGCGCCGACTACATCGAGCCGGACCTGGTGATGACCAAGGACGGCGTGCTGGTATCGCGCCACGAGAACGAGATCGGTGGCACCACCGATGTGGCCGCGCACCCCGAATTCGCCAGCCGCAGGACCGTCAAGACCATCGACGGCGAGCGCATCGAAGGCTGGTTCACCGAAGACTTCACCCTGGCCGAGCTGAAAACGCTGTACGCCCGCGAGCGCCTGCCGCAGCTGCGCAGCACCGCCTTCGACGGCCAGTTCCGCATTGCCACGCTGGACGAGATCATCGCCTTCCTGGTGCAGCAGGCCGGCCGCGCCAACCGCGGCATCGGGCTGGTACCGGAGATCAAGCACGGCACCTACTTCACCAGCGTCGGCCTGCCGATGGAAGACAAGGTGGTCGCCGCGCTCCAGGGCAACGCCTACACGCGCGTGGCGCCGGTGACGATCCAGTCCTTCGAGATCGGCAACCTGCGTTACCTGCGTGACAAGCTCGGCCGCGACAGCAACATCCGCCTGCTGCAGCTGCTCGGCGATCCCACGCAGCAGCCGGGTGACGTGCTGGCCGCCAAGGGCCGCCAGCGCTATGCCGACCTGATCACCCCGGCCGGGCTGCGCGAGGTGGCCACCTATGCCGATGGCATCGGCCCGAGCCTGCGCATGGTCATCCCACTGGACGCGCAGGGGAAGCTCGGCGCCCCCACCTCGCTGGTGCGCGATGCGCATGCGGCCGGCTTGATGGTGGTGCCGTATACGTTCCGGCCGGAGAACCAATTCCAGGCGGCGGAGTTCCGCAAGGGCGAGCCGAATGCCCGCAATGCCGACGGCTCGGTCGCCGAAATGCGGGCCTATCTGGCCACCGGCATCGATGCGTTCTTCACCGATGACCCGGCGCTGGGCCGGCGTGCGGTGGATGGGGACGGGACACCGGCGACCCGGTAGGTACCGACCGTTGGTCGGTACGATCATGATCGGTGCTACGCGCATCGACCTTGCTCGGTGGGCGCGATATCGGAATATCCGGCGCACGGCAGCCGCGCATGGCGTGGCTCTACCGTGGCATGCAATCAGATGGCGCTGCCGGTCAGTCCAGCGATGACCCTTCATCGCGCCGCCGGAACGGCAGCACCACGAAGTCGCGGCCCTCGCGCGGTTGCCACAGCACCGGCACGCGGGTCGGGGAGGGCGGCTCCAGGTCGGCATCGCGCGCTGCCTCGAGCTCGTCCTCTTCCTCGTCCTCCCAGCTGTAGCGCTTGCGCGGCGCCATCGGGTCGGAGAGGCGGAACAGCAGTGCGCTGATGATGCCGGCGAAGGCGCCGCCCATGTGCGACTGCCAGGACACGCCCGGCTCGTGCGGCAGGATGGTGAGCAGCATGCTGCCGTAGAACAGGAACGCGATCAGCCCGGCGGCGATGGCGGGCCGGTCGCGGCGCAGCAGGCCAAGCACGAACACCAGGAACATCAGGCCGTGGGTGATGCCACTGGCACCGAGATGGCGGCTGCCCAGATCGCCGAGCAGCCAGGCACCGAGTCCCGAACCGAGCCACAGCAGGGGCAGCGCGCGCAGCGTTGCGTTGGGGTAGACGCTGCCGGCCAGGGTGCCGAGGATCAGCAGGGCCGCCGCATTGGCACCCAGGTGCTGGATCGAACCATGCAGCAGCGGTGCACCGAGAATGCCGAGCAGGCCGGCCTTGTCCAGCGGGGCAACCGCCCACGGACGCCAGTCGAAGTGGCCTTGGGCGGTATATACCGCCACCAGCAGCAGCACGAAGGCCAGGCTCAGGTTGAACGCCCGCAGTACACCACCACGGTCGTTGCGGGAGGGGACCGGCGGCGCGCCGGTGGGCTGGGGCAGGTTGGCGTTCATACCCTTAGGGATGGCGCCGCCCCGGATGAACACAAGGGCAACGCCGTGGGAGAGAGAGGTACCGCCTGCGGGACAATCCCGCAGGCGGCACGGTCGGTCAGGCGTGGCCGCCTTCCTTCGGCGGATTCTTCAGGCTCAGCACCACGGTCGCGGCGATGATCACCGCCACCACACCCAGCGAGATCGGGGTGGGGATCTTGAAGATGTCGATCAGCATCATCTTGATGCCGATGAAGGCCAGCACCAGGGCCAGGCCGTACGGCAGCAGGTGGAAGCGATCGGCCATGCCGGCCAGCAGGAAGAACATCGCCCGCAGGCCCAGCACCGCGAAGACGTTGGAGGTCAGCACGATGAACGGGTCGGTGGTGATGGCGAAGATCGCCGGGATGGAGTCCACCGCGAAGATCACGTCGGTCACCGCGATCAGGATCAGCACCACGAACAGCGGGGTGAACCAGCGCTTGCCATCGCGCATCACGCTCATCGCATTGCCGGCGTAGTCGGGCAGCAGGCGCAGGTGCTTGCGCATCCAGCGCAGGGCGGGGTTGGTCTCCAGATCCGGCTCGCTGCCGGCCGAGAACCACATCTTCCAGCCGGTGAAGAGCAGGAACGCGCCGAACACATAGAGCAGCCAGTGGAATTTGGTCAGCAGCACGCTGCCGGCGAAGATCATGATCGTACGCAGCACGATCGCGCCCAGGATGCCGATGATCAACACCTTCTGGCGCTGTTCCTCGGGCACCGCGAAGTAGCCCATGATCATCAGGAACACGAAGATGTTGTCCACGGCCAGGGCTTTCTCGACCAGGTAACCGGTCAGGAACTCCAGGCCGACCTTGTTGGCCACCACCTGGCCGGCGGTCTCGTTGAGGTAGTACCAGAGGCCACCGTTGAAGGCCAGGGCCAGCACGACCCAGCCGATCGACCACCACAGGGCCTCCTTGAAGGTGACCTTGTGCGGTCCGCCATGTCGCATCAATACGAGGTCGACCAGCAGCGCGATGATCACCACCGCGCCGAAGCCGCCCCACAACCACACATTACCGATCGTCTGCATTGGGTTTGTCCGTTGGAAAAATGGAATGCCTCAAGCCGGACGGCGAGGATCTGCAACGGAGGATCGGGGGGATCCGGGGACAGAGCTTCGCCATACGGCGAAGGTCTCGCTCGCAGTCCCGATGGGTGGGACTGCCGTTGCACCGGAGCCTGCGGGCTCGAATTGACGGCGACAACGTCTGGGAGCTACTCCCCTTCTGGGGCCGATTCTGCGGGGTGGCGGGGCCGCCGTCAAATCCTTTCCTTGCCCCGGCACGGCTGAACGAAACACCCCGACAGGCCGTGAACCACGTCGTGGCCGGGTTTGCCGCGCTGACGGCCGGCGGCCGCCACTACCAGAGCGCCAGCGGCGTCGCTCCCAGCGCCGAGGGCTGCAGGCTTCCCGTTTACAATACGCCCATGAATACCCCTGCCCCCGTTGTCCGCCTCAAGAACGCCTGGCGCTCCAGCCACCCGTGGATCTTCCAGAAACTGGTCGAAAAGCCGGCCGTCCGTCCCAAACCCGGTGCCATCGTCGACGTCGTCGGCGTAGACGGGGAGTGGATCGGGCGTGGCTTCTACAACGGTCACTCGCGCATCGCCGTGCGCATCCTGGAGACCGATCAGGCCACCCCTGTCGACGCCGGCTGGTTTTCGCGCAAGATCGCCCAGGCGGTGTCGCTGCGTCGTGAGGTGCTCAAGCTGGACCAGGTCTCCGATGCCTGGCGCGTCGTCCACAGCGAAGGCGACGGTCTGTCCGGCCTGGTCGTGGACCGCTATGGCGACCTGGTCGTGGTCGAATTCTTCGCCGCCGGCATGTTCCGCCACCGCGAATGGGTCTACGAGGCCCTGCGCGAACAGTTCCCGGGCTGCCGTTTCCACAGCTTCGCCGACGAGCACGTGCAGAAGCAGGAAAGCTTCGACTTCCACGGCAACACCACCACCGAAGCGTCGGTGATCACCGAGTACGGCGTGAAGTTCCGCGCCGACCCGGCCGGTGCGCACAAGACCGGTTTCTTCGCTGACCAGCGCGAGAACCGCCAGTGGCTGAGCCAGCAGGTGGAAGGCAAGACCGTGCTCGACCTGTGCTGCAACACCGGTGGCTTTGCGGTGTATGCCGCTGCGCGCGGTGCGGCCGAAGTGGTCGGCATCGATATCGATGAAGACGTGATCGCCATCGCCAAGGGCAACGCCAAGCTCAACAACGTGCGCCCGAAGTTCATCCAGTCCGACATCTTCCCGTGGCTGCGCGATGCCTCCAACCGCGGTGAGCAGTACGACGTGGTGATCCTCGACCCGGCCAAGATGACCCGCGACCGCGACCAGGTCATCACCGCGCTGAAGAAGTACCTGGACATGAACAAGCTGGCGCTGGGCGTAGTCAAGCCCGGCGGCCTGCTCGCCACGTTCTCCTGCACCGGCCTGGTGGCCGAGGATCAGTTCCTGGACATGCTGCGCCGCGCCGCGTTCTACGCCGGCCGCACCATCCAGATCCTGAAAGTGGCTGGCGCCGGTCCGGACCATCCGTTCATGGCCCACGTGCAGGAATCGCGCTACCTCAAGGCCGTGTTCTGCCGCGTGGTGGATTGAGAAGCACCAGGATCCCGGCCACGTTCGGCATCGAGTAGTGCCGGCCGCTGGCCGGCTCCTCCTGGTCTCCGATCGTCACGGAGAGCCGGCCAGCGGCCGGCACTACCGTTTGTTGTCCTCTCGGCGCTATGGTCTGACGCTTCCCATCCAAGGTGAGGCGTCATGACGTTGCGCAGTCTGTCTTTGCTGGTTTCGCTGGCGTTGTGCACGCCACTGGCCGCCCACGCGATCGAATTCACCCCGAAGGAACTGGCCAGGGCGTCCACGCTGCAGCAGCGGCTGCTGACCCTGGACAGCCACCTCGATACACCGGCCAACTTCCACCGCGACGGCTTCGACATCACCCAGCGGCACGACCACAACGCGCTGTCGCAGGTGGACTACCCGCGCATGGTGGAAGGCGCGCTGGATGGCGGTTTCTGGGCCATCTACACCGACCAGGGCGACCGCAGTGCGCTGGCGCACCAGCACGACCGCGATGCCGGCCTGCTGCGGCTGACGGAAATCCGCGAGATGCTCGCCGCGCATCCGGATACCTTCCAGCTCGCGCTGACCGCCGCCGATGCCGCGCGCATCAAGGCCGCCGGCAAGCGCGTGGTCTACATCAGCATGGAGAACGCCAGCCCGCTGGTCGACGATCCCACGCTGCTCAGCTACTACCACCTGGCCGGCCTGCGCCTGCTCAGCACCGTGCACTTCGCCAACAACGAGTTCGCCGATTCGGCCACCGATCCCAAGGGCGCCGAATGGAAGGGCCTGAGCCCGGCCGGCAAGGCGCTGGTGGATGAAGCAGTGCGGCTGGGGATCGTGATCGATCAATCGCATGCCTCCGATGCGGTGTTCGATGATCTGATCGAGCGCATGCCGGTGCCGTTCGTGCTCTCGCACAGCTCGGCCAAGGCGATCTACAACCATCCCCGCAACCTCGACGATGCGCGCCTGAAGCGGCTGGCCAAGGCCGGCGGCGTGATCCAGGTCAACGCCTATGGCGGTTACCTGATCGATACCGGCAAAAGCGAGGCGCGCAAAGCGGCCGAGACGGCGCTGATGGCGCAGCTCGGCACCGATTACGACGGGATGAGCATCCAGCAGGGCGTTGCGCTGAAGAAGGGGCTGGAGGAGATCGACCAGCGCATCCCGCTGCGCAAGGCCACGTTGGACGATTTCTTCGCCCACTTCGAGCACATCCTCAAGGTGGTCGGCCCCGAACACGCAGGCATCGGCCTGGACTGGGATGGCGGCGGTGGCCTGGCCGATCTCCAGGACGTAAGCCAGTTGCCCAAGATCACCGCCTGGCTGCTGCGCAAGGGTTACACCGAGCAGCAGATCGCCGGCATCTGGGGCGGCAACCTGCTGCGCGTCATGCAGCAGGCGCAGGATCATGCCGCCAAGGCCGCGGCCGCGAAGCCCTGAGGCCAGTGGCGCGTCGCGCCCTGCCCGGCAGGGCGGCGTCACCGCTGCCAACAACGAAAAAGGCAGGCCTTGGGCCTGCCTTTTTCACACCCGGTCATCTCATCGCCGGCCCGGTGGCCGGCGCGATAGCTCAGCCCTTGCCCAGCACCGCATTGCGGCGGCCATAGGCGAAGTAGGCGATCAGGCCCACGACGTTCCACGCCAGGAAGTACAACTGCGTGGTGCTCGGCAGGCTGAAGAACAGGTACACGCAGCCGATCACCGCCAGCGGGCCGACCACGTAGGCCAGCGGCGTGCGGAACTTGCGCACGCGGTTGGGCTCGCGCTTGCGCAGCACCACCAGGCACAGGCCCACCGCGGTGAACGCGGCCAGCGTGCCGGCGTTGGCCAGTGCGGCGATTTCATCCAGGCGTGCCACGCCGGCCAGCGCGGCCACCAGCACCGCGGTGAACAGCGTGGTCGCGATCGGGGTGCCGGTGCGCGCGCTGACCTTGGACAGGCCACGCGGCAGCAGGCCATCGCGCGACATGACGAAGAAGATGCGGCTCTGGCCATACAGGAAGGCCAGCAGCACGGTCGGCAGGGCGATCACCGCCGCCGCGCCGATCCACTTGGCCGCGCCCGGGCTGCCCAGCTCGCGCAGGATCAGTGCCAGCGGCTCGGCGCTCTGGCCGAAGATCGTGTAGCTCATCGCACCCACGGCGGCCAGCGCCACCAGCACGTAGATGATGGTGCAGCCGACCATCGAGCCGATGATGCCGATCGCCAGGTCGCGCTCGGGTTTCTTGGTTTCTTCGGCCGCGGTGGAGATCGCATCGAAGCCGTAGAACGCGAAGAAGATGATCGCCGCGGCCGCCATCACTCCGCGCTCGACGCCATCGGCGCCCAGCGACTTGACGAAGCCGAACGGCATGAACGGCTCCATGTGGCCGGTATCGAAGTGCGGCAGGGCGATCGCCACGAACACGGTCAGCGCGATGATCTTGACCACCACCAGCACCGCGTTGAGCGTCGCACTCTCCTTGGTCCCGGCCATCAGCATGCCGGCCACCAGGAAGGTGATCAGCACGGCCGGCAGGTTGATGAAGCCGCCTTCCACGTGCGGGCCGGCGGTGAGCATCAAGGGCAGGTCGATGCCCCAGCCGTGCAGGAAGCCGACCGCGTAGCCGGACCACCCCACCGCCACCGTGCTGACCACCAGCGAGTACTCCAGGATCAGGCTCCAGCCCACCACCCAGGCCACCATCTCGCCGAGCGCGGTATAGCTGTAGGTGTAGGCGCTGCCGGCGGCCGGCATCATCGTGGCCAGTTCGGCATAGGACAGCGCCGCGCAGGCGCAGACCGCGCCGGCGATGGCAAACGAGATCAACACCGCCGGCCCGGCCAGGTTCGCGCCGACACCGATCAGGGTGTAGATGCCGGTGCCGACGATCGCGCCGATGCCCAGCGCGATCAGGTGCGGCCAACTCAGGGTCGGGATCAGTTGCCTGCCGGCTTCATGGACGGTGACAGTGTCTAGGGACTTGCGCCGGAGCAATGACATGGGGCCTCGCGGTGGATGACTGTGAACGACAAGTCTGCGAGTTTTACCGAACGCGGCGCAGCATTACTACTGCCAAGCGTCGTAAGCGGCCGCACGGTCGCCATGACTGGGGCGAAGGTGACGAAACCAGCACAAAGTCCGGGCACTCATCCCAGTGGCATCCGGTACCGGCCACGGCACCGGTATCGTTGCCGAACGCGGTCTGGCTGCCGCGCACGCTGCTGGCCGCATCGGCCGCATCGGCCGGACCGAGCCTCCCGATCCGGCCGGTGGATCTCAGCGGTTCAATGTCGCCATCGCCGCGGGGGCATAGCGCGGGCCGGCGGCGGCATTGGCCGGGAAGAGGGCGTCGATGCGGGCCAGCTCGTCGGCGCTGAGCTGCACCTGCAGCGCGCCCAGGTTCTCGTCCAGATACGCCAGGCGCTTGGTACCCGGGATCGGCACCAGGTCCTCGCCCTGCGCCAGTACCCAGGCCAGGGCCAGCTGCCCGGGGCTCACGCCCTTGGCGTTGGCCATCGCCGTAACCGCATCGACCAGCGCGAGGTTGCGGTCGAAGTTCTCGCCCTGGAAGCGCGGCGATTGGCGGCGGTAGTCATCGGCGTCGAAATCGGCCGGGCTGCGGATCGCGCCGGTCAGGAAGCCACGGCCCAGCGGCGAGTAGGGCACGAAGCCGATGCCGAGCTCGCGCACCGTCGCCAGCACGCCGTTGTCTTCCGGATCGCGCGACCACAGCGAGTACTCGGTCTGGACCGCGGTGATCGGATGCACCGCATGGGCGCGGCGGATCGTTCCGGCCGAGGCTTCGGACAGGCCGAGGAAGCGCACCTTGCCCTGCTCGACCAGGCGCGCCATTGCGCCCACGGTGTCTTCGATCGGTACCTCGCCGTCCACGCGGTGCTGGTAGTACAGGTCGATGTGGTCCACGCCCAGCCGCTGCAGGCTGGCCTCGCAGGCGGCGATCACGTACTCGGGGCGTCCATCGACGCTGCGTGCGGCGGTGTCGCTCGGCTCCAGCTTGATGCCGAACTTGGTCGCCAGGAACACCTGGTCGCGGCGGTCGGCGATCGCCTTGCCCACCAGCACCTCGTTGGTGTGTGGGCCGTACATGTCGGCGGTGTCGAGCAGGGTGACGCCGCGCTCCAGCGCGCGGTGGATGACCGCGGTGGCGTCGGCATCGCTGCCGCGGCCGCCATAGAAAGCGCTCATGCCCATGCAGCCCAAGCCGAGCGCGGAAACGGTGGGGCCATCACGGCCAAGGGTGCGGGTCTGCATGAAGTACTCCGGGGAAGGAAAGGAACAGGACCAGCATCCTCCTGCGGACTATGTGGATAAACTGGCCGCTCCTGCATCATCCTTGAAGCCAGCCTTCACAATGAGTGCTCAGCGCCCCCTGCCCGCCGTCGTCGCCTTCGCCCGCGTCGCGCACCATGCCAGCTTCACCCGGGCCGCCGATGAGCTGGGGGTGTCGCCCTCGGCGCTCTCCCAGACGGTCCGCGCGCTGGAGGCGCACCTCGGCGTGCGGCTGCTGCAGCGGACCACGCGCCGGGTCGGCCTGACCGAGCAGGGCGCCCGTTTCCTGGCGCAGGTGCGCGAGGGCCTGGCCCGCATCGATGCGGCCTTCGAGGATCTGGACCAGCAGCGCGATGTGCCCGCCGGGAAGCTGCGCATCAACGTGCCGCGGATCGCCGCCGAACTGCTGGTGCTGCCCCACCTGCCCGGTTTCCTGGCGCGTTACCCGCAGATCGAGGTGGAGCTGTTCGTGGAAACCGCGCTGACCGATCTGGTCGCCGGCGGTTTCGACGCCGGCATCCGCTTGGGCGAAAGCCTGGCGCGCGGCATGATCGCGGTGCCGATCGGGCCACTGGAGCGTCAGGTGGTGGTGGCCACTCCGGCGTACCTGGCCACGCACGGCGTGCCCGCGACCCCGGCGGATCTGGTCGCCCACGAGTGCATCGTTCACCGGCTCAGCACGGGCCGGCGGATGGCATGGGAGTTCACCGGCGAGGGTCGCGATTTCGAGGTCGAGGTGGCGGGCCGTCTGGTGTTCAACGATGCCGGCCTGATCCGGGCGGCGGTGCGCAAAGGGGTGGGGCTGGCGCAGGGGTTCGAGGCGCTGTACGCCGGCGACGTGGCGGCCGGCCGCCTCCAATGCGTGCTGCAGGACTGGCAGCAGCCGTTCGCCGGCTTCCATCTGTACTACCCGGCGCGCGAGCAGATGGCGCCCAAGCTGCGGGTGTTCATCGATTACCTGCGCGAGGCGATGCGGCGCTGACGCCGGCGGGTCAGCGCACCGGGGAAAGCAGCGCGCCGGCCCAGCCATCCAGCGGCGGATGACCCTGTGGATAGATCACCTGCGTATCCTCGGGGAAGCGCTTGCAGCACAGCACGCCGCGCGCATCGAACACCCGCCAGCCCTGGGCCGCGGCTTCGGCCCGCGCGATGCGATCGCGAAGCGCGAGCATCAGGCTGGCCTGGCAGTCGAACAGGCAGGCGCGCAGTTCCACCCGGTCCACCGGGTGCAGGCCGGCAAGGATGCGGCTGACGGCCGGGTGGGCCAGATCGATGCGGCGGGTGTGCATGCCGAGCAGGCGCTCGTCATGGCCATTGAGGTGCTGCACGAAGTAGATCGGGGCGGCCATCGGATCCTCGCGACACGGCGATGGCGCCGATTGAACACTGCCCCGGGACACGGGGGAATCTCAATGTTTGAATGAAACGCAACCGTCGCGATGACGGCGTCTATCTGCGGCCGAACGCGACGCGCGCTGTCGCGGCACGCCGACGGACGGCGGCCAAGACCTCAGCCGCTGACGCCCAGGCGTACACCGAACCCGATCAGGAACACCCCTGCCACCCGCCTCAGCCAAAGCCCCACACGCGGGTGCTGGAGAATCCGACGGCGCAGCAGGTTGCCCACCCCGATCAGCACCGAGCAGTACGCCAGCCCCATGACGAAGATGATCAGTGCCATGGTCGCGAACGTCACCACGCCCTGGTGGCGTGCCGGATCGATGAACAACGGCAGGAAAGCCATGTAGAAGATGATCGCCTTCGGGTTCAGCAGGTTGATCAGCACCGCCTGGCGGAAGTAGTGGCCCGGCGTGAGGCGGATCCCGCCTTCCTCCCCCAGGGCGCGCGGCGGGCGCAGCAGGCCGATGCCGATCCATACCAGGTAGGCCGCGCCCAGGTACTGCACCGCGTGGAACACCATCGGGTTGGCCTTGAGCAATGCAGCCACACCGGCCACCGCCAGCCACATCAGGATCTGATCGCCCAGCAGCAGGCCGAACAACGCCGTGTAACCGCCACGCACGCCGCCGCGGCCGGTGGCGGTGAGCAGGGTGAACGTGCCCGGGCCCGGCAGGGCCAGGAACACCAGCACGGCAGCAACAAAGGTCCACAGATCCTGGATGCCCATCCACGGCATGGCGGCGACTCGACAACGGGGGAGAGGCATTGTCCGGCAGCCGCGCCCCGGGCGATAGCGTCAGCGCGCGCCGGCTGGCAAGCCGGCCAGCAGGGGCTGCAGCCGTTGTTCGAACATCGCATGCAGCTGGCGGATCGCCGGGGAGAACTGCTTGCGGTGCGGGCACACCAGGTTCAACGGCAGGCTGTCGCCGGCTCCGCCCAGCAGCACCTGCAGGCGCCCCGCCTCGACATCGGCGCAGACATCCAGCCATGACTTGAACACGATGCCTTGCCCGGCCACCGCCCAGCGGCGGACCACGTCGGCATCGTCGCAGACCATGTTGCCGCGCACCGGGATCACCGTGCGCCGGCCATCGGCCTCGAAGCTCCAGCGGTCATACGCACGCCCGGCCAGCTGGTAGAGCAGGCAGTGGTGCTCCTTCAACGCGTCCAGGCTGTCCGGCGTGCCGTGCCGGGCCAGGTAGTCCGGTGAGGCGGCCAGCACCCGCCGGTTGCCGGGCAGCAGGGGCAGGGCGACATAGCTGGCGTTGTCGAACCGGCCCAGCCGGAAGGCGATGTCGACCGGATCGCGGAACACATCGGCCACCTGGTCGGACAACTGCAGGCGCAGCTGCAGCTTCGGGTGCGCGGCGCGGAACTCGGTCAGCCACGGCAGCAGCAGGTTGCGGCCCAGGTCCGATGGCGCCGCCACCTGCAGCGTGCCGCGCAGCTCGGCATCCTCGCCACGCACCCGGGCCTCGCCCTCGCGCAGCGCAGCCAGCACCTCCTGCGCGTAGGGCAGATACAGCGCGCCCTCGGCGGTCAGGCGCAGGCTGCGGGTCGAGCGTACGAACAGGCGCAGGTCCAGCTCGCGCTCCAGCCGCGCCACCGCCGCCGCGACCTGGCCGGGCAGCAGGTCGGCCTCGCGCGCGGCGTTGGAGAAGCTGCCCAGCGCCGCCGTGCGGACGAACAGGGCGAGATCGTCAAACCGGACCATTTTCATTCCTGGAGTGAAAGTGCTGCCCGATTTTGCGCCTTTCTCCGATTGGCCGTGAAGCGCAGTCTGTCCGTCTTCCCTCAACGGATCTCCCCCCGATGAAAGCCGTCGCCTATACCCAGCATGGCCTGCCGATCAGCGACCCCGCCGCGCTGGTGGACATCACCCTGCCGATCCCCACGCCTGGCCCACGCGACCTGCGGGTCGAGGTCCGGGCGATCTCGGTGAACCCGGTCGATACCAAGGTCCGCAACGGCGTGGCGGTAACCGAGCCGCGCGTCCTCGGTTTCGACGCGGTCGGCATCGTGGACGCGGTCGGTGACGAGGTGACCCTGTTCCAGCCCGGCGATGCGGTCTTCTATGCCGGTGCGATCGGTCGTGCCGGCAGCAACGCCGAGTACCAGCTGGTGGACGAGCGCATCGTCGGGCACAAGCCGGCGAGCCTGGATGACGCTGCCGCCGCGGCGCTGCCGCTCACCGCGATCACTGCCTGGGAGCTGCTGTTCGACCGCTTGCGCATCCCCGAGAACGGCGGTGAAGGCCAGACCCTGCTGGTGATCGGCGCGGCCGGTGGCGTCGGCTCGATCCTGGTCCAGCTGGCCCGCCAGCTGACCCGCCTGACCGTGATCGGCACCGCCTCGCGCCCGGACACCCAGGACTGGGTCTACGCGCTGGGCGCGCACCATGTGATCGATCATACCCAGCCGCTGGGCGAAGGCCTGCAGCGCCTGGGGATCGCCGAGGTCAGCCACGTCGCCAGCCTGACCCATACCGACCAGCACTACGACCAGATCGTCGCCGTGCTCGCCCCGCAGGGTCAGCTGGCACTGATCGACGATCCCGGCCAGCTCGACGTGATGGCGCTCAAGCGCAAGAGCCTGTCGCTGCACTGGGAATCGATGTTCACCCGCTCCAGCTTCAACACCCCCGACGTGCAGCGCCAGCACGAGCTGCTCGAACGCGTTGCGGCGCTGATCGATGCCGGCGTACTGCGCACCACGCTGGGCGAGCACTACGGCCGCATCAACGCCGCCAACCTGCGCCAGGCGCATGCCCTGATCGAAAGCCACCGCGCCCGCGGCAAGCTCGTGCTTGAAGGTTTCTGACGCAGCCAATGAGACCGCCGCGGCCTACACTTGCCGCATGCAAACCGAATTCCTCATTCTCGGCGCCCTGGTGTGTGCCGTCCTCGTGCTGCAGCTGCTCGCGCTGCTGCGGCGTTCCGGCCATGGCGATCTCGAACAGAGCCTGCGCGAGGAGGCCCGGGTCGGCCGCAGCGAACTGCGCGAGCAGCTCGAAGGCCTGGGCCGCCAGCAGGACGCGCGGCTGGAAAGCTTCGCGCGCGCGCTGACCGATCTGTCCACCCGTACCGATCAGCGCCTGGACCTGTTGCGCGACGCGCTGGGTGAAGACGCGCGCAAGGCCCGCGAGGAAAGCACGCTCAGCCAGCAGCGCACCGGCGAGCTGCTGGCGCTGCGCATGCAGGACGTGCGCGCGCAGCTGGAAGCGTTCGGGCACCAGCAGCAGGCGCGCATCGAAGCGTTCGGCCAGCAGCTGGTGGAACTGACCACCCGCACCGACAGCCACATGGCCGCGCTGCGCCAGGCCCTGGCCGACGACGCACGCCTGGGCCGTGAGGAAACCGGGCAGTCGCAGCAGCGCCTGGCCGAATCGCTGGGCCTGCGCCTGCAGGAGATGACCCAGCGCAACGAGCAGCGCATCGGCGAGATGCGCGCCACGCTCGAGCAGCAGCTCAAGAGCCTGCAGAGCGATAACGCCGAAAAGCTCGACCAGATGCGCGTGACCGTCGACGAGAAGCTGCAGACCACGCTGGAAACCCGCCTGGGTGCTTCGTTCCAGCTGGTCTCCGAACGACTGGAGCAGGTCCAGCGTGGCCTCGGCGAAATGCAGCAGCTGGCCACCGGCGTGGGCGACCTCAAGCGGGTGCTGACCAACGTCAAGAACCGTGGCAGCTGGGGCGAAGTGCAGCTGGACAACATCCTCGAGCAGACGCTGACCCAGGAGCAGTACGGGCGCGGTGTCAAAGTGCGCCCGGACAGCAACGAGATCGTGGATATCGCGGTGCGCCTGCCGGGCCGTGGCCACGAAGACACCCCGGTGTGGCTGCCGATCGATTCCAAGTTCCCGCGCGAGGATTACGAGCGCCTGCTCGATGCGCAGGAACAGGGCGATGTCGAGGGGGTGCGCGTGCAGGGCGCGCAGCTGGAGCGCGCGATCCGCATCCAGGCCAAATCGATCTGCGACAAGTACATCGCCCCGCCGCACACCACTGATTTCGCGGTGATGTTCCTGCCCACCGAAAGCCTGTACGCCGAAGTGATCCGCCGCCCCGGCCTGATCGACCTGCTGCAGCGCGACCACCGCGTGGTGGTGGCCGGCCCGACCACCGTCACCGCGCTGCTCAACAGCCTGCAGATGGGCTTCCGCACGCTGGCCATCGAACAGCGCTCCAGCGAAGTGTGGGGCCTGCTCGGTGCGGTCAAAAGTGAGTTCGGCAAGTTCGCCGGCATCCTGGAAAAAGCCGAGAAGCAGATCAGCACGGTGGGCCGCAGCCTCGGTGAAGCCAGCCGCAAGACGCGCACCATCGAGCGCCGCCTGCGCAGCGTGGAAACGCTGGGCAGCGAACAGACCCAGGACCTGCTCGGCGACATGAGCGGCGAGGACGAGGACGTGGCCGGCGACGAGACCAGCGCCGCGCAGGAGTGAGCGCCGACGCCATGCATGCAGGCGATCACGCATGCTGCGCGGCACACGCTTTGCCCTGTCTCTCTTCCGCCTTCCAAGGAACGCCAATGCGCCTGACCCTGATGCTGTCCCTCCTGCTCGCCCTGGCCGGGTGCAGCAGTACGCCACCTGTCGATACCCCTGCCGACACCGCGGCGACCACCTCCGCCACACCGAGCGCTGCCGCATGCACCGCCGCCGGTGGCAGTCTGCAGCCGCTGGGTCGCCTGCAGCGCGTGCAGTGCGTGGTGCCCTACGCCGATGCCGGCAAGGTCTGCAGCGCCAAGGCCGACTGCAGCGGCCAATGCCTGGCCACGAGCGATGTCGCGCCGGGAACGGCCGCGCGCGGCGTCTGCCAGCGTGATGTCAGCCAGAACTTCGGCTGCCGCCAGCGCATCGATGGCGGCGTGGCACTGGGCACGATCTGCGTCGACTGAGCTTCCCGCGGCACGGCTATGCTGTGCCTCCCCTGATCCAACGCAAGGAACCTGCCGTGAGCCAGACCGTCTACGACATCCCCGTCACCACCATCGAAGGTCAGCCGACCTCGCTGGCCGATTACCGCGGCAAGGTGCTGCTGGTGGTCAATGTCGCCTCCAAGTGCGGCCTGACCCCGCAATACGAAGGTCTGCAGGCGCTGTACGCCGACAAGCAGGCCGCCGGCCTGGAAGTGCTGGGCTTCCCCGCCAACAACTTCCTGGCCCAGGAACCGGGCAGCGAAGCGGACATCCAGCAGTTCTGCCAGCTCGAGTACAACGTCAGCTTCCCGATGTTCGCCAAGATCAGCGTGGCCGGTGAGGACACCCATCCGCTGTACCAGCAGCTGACCGCCGCGCAGCCGACCACCACCGGCGAAGGCCCGATGCGCGAAAAGCTGCAGGGCGCCGTGGCCAAGTACCCCGAGCTGGTGGTCAATGCCGCCCCGGGCGTGCTGTGGAACTTCGAGAAGTTCCTGATCGGCCGCGACGGCCAGGTCATCGCGCGCTTCGCCCCGGACGTGCCGGCCGACGATGCCCGCCTGGTGGCCGCGATCGACGCCGCGCTGGCGGCCTGATCGGCTGACGCGGGAACAAAAAAAGCCCCGCTTCGGCGGGGCTTTCTCGTGGGGGATCAGTTACCCCAGTTCGGCATCGGCATCGCATCGACCGGAATCGGGGCGTCCGGATCGTCCTTGCCGCGCGCATGCTTGCCACGCAGGTCGTTCTCGATCTGGTAGTTGCGGCGCTGCAGCCATGCATCGCGCACGAGCGAATACTCGTCCACGGCGTTGTCGCGCATGTCATCGACCGCCAGCAGCTGCGAACGCATGTCCACCAGCTGCAGGCCCTGCAGGCCGATGCGGATCTTGTCCTCTTCGATCGTGCGGATCGGCGAGAGCGGCATGTCGCCGGCCAGGCCGAACACATCGCGCACGGTACGCGGGCCGAAGAACGGCAGCTCCACGTAGCGCGAACGGCGCCAGCCCCACGTGCCCAGGGTCTGACCGAAGTCTTCCTTGCGACGCGGCACCATGGCCTTGCTGGCCGGATCGAACAGACCGCCGATACCCAGCGTGGAGTTCATCAGGAAGCGGCCCAGGCTGTCCCAGGCATCGTCCGGACGGCCCTGCAGCAGCTGGTTGGTGATCGTCACCGGTGCGCGCAGGTTGCTGAAGAAGTTGCTCACGCCGGTACGTGCGAAGCGTGGCACCACGTTGGTGTAGGCCACCGCCAGCGGGCGTGCGACCGCGCGGTCGACCACGTTGTTGAAGCTGTGCACCTTGCGGTTGAACGGTTCCCACGGATCGTACGGGGTGCCGCTGGGCTCGGTGCCATCCGCGCTCGGGGCGGGCCCGCCGTACAACGCAGCGAAGTCGTCCTCGGCGTTGGTCGGCGCGGTGCCGGCCGTGGCCGGTTCCGCCGCCGGGTCGGTACCGGCCTGCGCGGCCGGGGCCGTGCTGTCGGCGACGGTGTCGGCGTCGGCCGGTACCACGGGCGTGTCGGCCACATCGGCCACCGGTGCCGCCGCAGGGGCGACCTCGACGCTGACCGGTGCGCTGTCGCGTGCGGGTTTGCCGGCACAGGCGCTCAGGGCCAGCGCCAGCACGAGGAGGGGGAGGGTGCGTATGACGTTCATGTCAGCTCGCCGCAGAAAGGGCATGGAAATCCAGGGTGGGTGCCAGCCGGTAGGCGGCACTGAGGTCGGTGAAACCGTCCGGGCTGCCGATGATCGTCGGCGCGGTCCCGTTTGCACGCAGGCGTGCGGCCAGCTCGGCCAGCAGGGCCAGGCCGGCACTGTCCAGCTTGCTCACCGCCGCCAGGTCCAACTGCTGCACGCCGTCCAGCGCGGCCAGCGAGGGCCACAGGGCCGTCACCGCCGCGCGGTCGAGCACCCCGCTGAACACCAGCGAGGCACCGTTGCGCTGCACGCTGGCGCTGTTACTTGCCACGCGGGGCCTGCCCGGCCTGCATGCTGCCGTTGCGCAGTTCGGTGGCGACCTGCTGGATCGACTTCTGGCGCAGCGGGGCGTCGAACTGGGTCTTGAAGGTCTGCACGTAGGAGATGCCTTCGATCATCACATCGAAGATCTTCCACTGGCCGTTGACGTTGCGCATCAGGTAGTCGACCGGGGTCGGCTCGTTGCCGGCGCGGATCAGCTCGGTGGACACGCGCACGCCGCGGTTGCCCGGCAGCGGCGACTCGCTCTTCAGGCGGAAGGTCGGCTTGCCCTGGATCTCGAGCAGGGCCGAACCGTAGCGCTGCATCAGGTTGTCGGCCATCGCATCGGCGAACAGCTTGACGTCGGCATCGGAGGCGCCGCGGCCGTGCACGCCCAGCACCAGGCGGGCGGCGTAGTCGCGGTCGAAGGTCTTGTTGAGCTCGCTGTTGATGAAGTCACGCAGCACCGCCGGGTTGGCCCGGAACTCGGTGCGGCGCTGCTGCAGCGAGGTCAGGATGCGGGTGCTGGCGTCCATCACCGCCTTGCTGGCCTGGCCCTGCTGGGCGGCAGCGGCAGCGGGAGCGGCCTGGGCGAAGGAGAGCGAGGGCGTGGCGGCGAGCAGGGCCGAGGCCAGCAGCGCCGGGATCAGGGTCTTTTTCATGGTTGCGGTTCCGTTGCAGGCGCAGGCGCGCCGTTGCCATCGTGGGAGTCAGCGCCACCGGTATTGGCCGGACCGCTGAACATGTACTTGCCGACCAGCTGGAGCAGGTCCACCGCCGGCTGGGTGAAGACGATCTCGTCGCCGGACTTGAGCACATCCGGGTCACCGCCCGGCTGCAGACCGATATAGCTTTCGCCGAGCAAACCGCTGGTGAATATGCCGGCCGAGGTGTCGGCCGGCAGATCCTTGAACTTGCCGTCCAGCTTGAGGGTCACGATCGAGTCGAACTTCTGGGGATCCAGTTCGATGCCCGAGACTTGGCCGATGGTCACGCCGCCGATCTTGACCGGCGCCTGCTTGCGCAGCTGGCCGATCTGGGTGAAGCGCGCCTTGAGTTCGTAGCCGCTGCCGCCGGTGCCCCACCGTTGATTGGTGGAGGCCACGGCCAGCACCAGCAGCGAGGCCAGCGCCAGCAGCAGGAACGCGCCGACGGAAAATTCGAGTCTGGGACCGCGGATGGCCATGGGATATCTCACTGTTCTTTGTCAGGTGCCTGGACAGGTGTCCGGGCGGGAAGTCTTTGCGTACTCAAGCGGGGGTGCTGGCCAGGGACAACGGCCGTACCGACCAACGGTCGGTACCTACTGGAACATCATGGCGGACAGCACGAAGTTGAAGACCAGCACCAGCAGCGAGGCGTTGACCACCGCGCGCGTGGTGGCGACCGACGTGCCTTCGATCGTGGGTTCGGCATGGAAGCCGACATAGGACGCGACCAGGGCCGCGGTGCCGCCGAAGATCGCCGACTTCAGCATCGCCACGCCGAAGTCATCCCAGAAGTCCACGCTGTTGCTCAGCGCCGACCAGAACACGCCGTTGTCCAGGCCGAGCACATGCACGGCCTCGAAGTAGCTGGCGCTGATCGCCAGCGAGCAGAAGATGCCGGTCAGCAGCGGCACGGTCAGCACCGCCGCCCAGAAGCGCGGGGCGACGACCTTGGCCACCGGGTCGATGGCCATCAGCTCCAGCGCCTTGATCTGGTCGGTGGCGCGCATCAGGCCCAGTTCGGCGGCGATCGAGCTGCCGGCGCGGCCGATGAACAGCAGTGCGGTCAGCACCGGGGCCAGTTCGCGGTACAGCGAGAGGCCAAGCAGCGTGGACAACGCATCGGCGGCGCCGAAGGTGGTGAGCGTGCGGTAGCCCTGCAGGGTCAGCACCAGGCCCACGAACGCGCCGCCTACGGCAATGATCGGCAGCGAACGTGCGCCGATCTTGTAGATTTCGCGGGTCAGCTCGGCAAGGAAATCGGCGGTCGGCAGCGAGCCGCGCAGTACCGTCAGCGAGAACAGGCCGGCGCGACCGAGCGAGCGGGTAGCGTCAACGAACGGCATCAGGCAACCCTCGCACGTGGTGCGGCATCGAAGGGGATCGGGCCGTCCGGCTCACCATGCAGGAACTGCCGCAGCAGCGGGTCCTGGCTGGATTCAAGTGCGGCCGGGCTGCCCTGGAATACGATGCCGCCGTTGGCGATGGCGATCACCTGGTCGCAGATCGGCAGGGTCTCGTGCACGTGGTGGCTGACGATGATGCTGGTCAGCCCCAGGCTGTGGTTGAGGCGCTGGATCAGGCTCATGATCACGCCCGAGGCGATCGGGTCCAGCCCGGTCAGCGGCTCGTCGTAGATCATCAGCGGCGGGTCGAGCGCAAGCGCACGGGCCAGGGCCACACGCCGTGCCATGCCGCCGGACAGCTCGCGCGGCCAGGCATCGGCAGCGGCCAGCAGGCCCACTGCGTGCAGCTTCATCTGCACCAGGCGGCGCAATACGGGCTTCGGCAGGCGGGTATGGGTGCGCAGTGGCAGGGCCACGTTCTCGGCGACGGTCAGGTCGGTCAGCAGGCCATTGCCCTGCAGCAGCACGCCCACGCTCTTGCGCATCTCCAACAGCGCGCGTGCGCCGGTCGGAATGGGCTGGCCGAACAGGGTGACCTCGCCGGCCACCGGGCGCAGCTCACCGGTCAGCGCGGCCAGCAGCGTGGACTTGCCACTGCCCGACGGGCCAAGCACGGCGGTGATGCTGCCGCGCGGAACGGTCAGCGAAACGTCGCGCAGGATCGTACGTCCGCCGCGGTCGATGCGGACGTTGGACAACTGCACCAGACTCTCTTCGGAAACCGTCATGGACGCCATTAACAAAATTCCAACGTTGTAAGATCGTGGTGAACGGCTGAACATAACCGAACTGGACCGTGCAGTATTGTCGCACGGGCGGGTGAGGGCAGTGCCGCGGCGGGCATGCCGTCACCTGCAACACAGCGTGTCGGGCCGGTGGTGGCCCGCGCCTTTTCCCGTCCGCACCGCCCGCAGCGCTGCGTTCGTGCGTCGGCTACGGCACACTCCTGCGATGACCGACGCTGCTTCAGACTTTCGCCTGTACCACTCCAACTCGCTCGATGTGCTGGCCGCCCTGCTGGCCACCACGCTGCGCACGCCGGTGCCGGGCCAATCCATCCTGGTGCCGGAGGTGGTGCTGATCCCGCAGGTGGCGATGCGCCGCTGGCTGCAATCGACCCTGGCGGCCGAGTATGGCATTGCCGCCAACCTCGCGTTCCTCACGCCGGGTGAGCTGGTCGCCCGCGCCCTCAATGCCAACGTGCCCGGGGAACATGACGATCTCAATGCCGAGGGGCTGCGCTGGCGGTTGTATGCCGCCCTGCGAGACCCGGTGTTGATGGCGCAGCCGCCGATGGCGGCGCTGCAGGCGTATCTGTCCGCGGCCGATCCGCTCAAGCCATGGGCGCTGGCGGCCGAGCTGGCCTCGGTGTTCGAGAAGTACCAGGCGTGGCGTCGCGATTGGCTGCTGCGCTGGGACGCGGGCGCAGCGCCGAACGACCCGCAGGCGATCCTGTGGCGGCGCATCGCCGGCGGCGAGCAGTACCGCGCGCGCCGCATCGATGCCTACCTGGCCCGCTTCGAGGGCGCCGGACAGCCGTTGCCGCAGGGCCTGCCGACGCGCGTGTTCGCCTTCGCCACGCTCAACATCTCCCCGGACGTGCTGCGGGTGCTGGCCACCCAGGCGCGGGTCGGCACGATGCACTTCTATCTGCCCACACCGACCCAGGCCTATTGGGGCGATCTGCAAACGCTGGGCGAGAAGCTGCGCAGCGGCGCGCCCGATCCGTTCGGCGAGGCGGCGGGCGAGAACCGCCTGCTGCAGGCCTGGGGCGCGGCGGGTCGCGATTTCATGGCGGTGCTGGGCAGCTACGAGGTCGTGCACCCCTCCGGTGAGATCGCCGCGTACGACGATCCGGAAGAGGATGCGCGCCCGGACATGGCCGAGGGCGGCTTATCCGACAGCCTGCTGCACCGCCTGCAGCGCGATCTGTTCCACCGCCGCGGGCAGCCGGCCGGCGAGCTGCGCGACGGCCTGCGCTACGACGACCCCAGCCTGCAGGTGCATGCCTGCCACACCCGCCTGCGCGAACTGCAGGTGCTGCATGACCAGCTGCGCGGCCTGCTGCAGGATCCGCGCTTCGATCCGCCGCTGCAGGCGCGCGACATCGCGGTGCTGGCACCGGACATCGACCCCTACGTGCCGTACCTGGAAGCGGTGTTCGGCGGCCGCAGCGGCGGCGATGACCACATTCCCTATGCGCTGGCCGATACCAGCCCGCTGGCCGGCGAGCCGTTGGCCGATGTGTTCGTGCACCTGCTCGGGCTGCCGGTCTCGCGCTTCGGATTGAACGAAGTGCTCGATCTGCTCGCCAGCGCACCGTTGGCGGACGCCGCCGGCCTCGATGCCGCGGCGTTCGACCGCCTGCACGACTGGCTGCAGGCCGCCGGCGCGCGCTGGGGGCTGGATGCGGCCCATCGCGGCCAGCATCAGGCCCCGGTGGACGATGCGTTTACCTGGCAGTTCGCGTTGGATCGCCTGCTGCTCGGCCACGCCAGCGGCAGCGACGGCGATATCGCCGGGGTCGCGCCATGGCCGGAGCTGGAAGGCAGTGCGCTGGACGCGCTGGACCGCCTGCTCGGCCTGCTGCGCGTGCTGGCGCGCTACCAGCGGGCGCTCGGTGAGGCCATGTCGCCCGGGCAGTGGCGGCAGCGCCTGCTGGCCCTGCTCGATGCGCTGCTGCCCGAACCGCCGCAGGCGGCCAGCAGCCAGCGCGCGCTGGAGCGCCTGCGCAAACTGATCAACGAGTTCGCCCGCGATGCGGAGACCGCCGGCTTCGAGGGCGAGGTGCCGCCGGAGGTGCTGCGCGCCCATTTCGCCGGCGTGCTCGCCCAGGCCGATACGCGTGCACCGCTGTTGACCGGTGGCGTCAGCTTCGGCCGGATGGTGCCGATGCGCCTGCTGCCGTTCCGGGTGATCTGCGTGCTCGGCCTGAACGATGGCGACTTCCCGCGCCGCGACCCGGCCGCCGGCCTCAACCAGCTCACTGCCGAGCTGGGCACCGACAAGCGCCGGCATGGCGACCGCTCGCTGCGCGAGGATGACCGCTTCCTGTTCCTGCAGCTGTTCGCCTCGGCGCAGGACGTGTTCTACCTGAGTTACTTGGGCGCCGATCCGCGCGATGGCAGCGTGCGCGAACCCTCGGTGCTGGTCAGCGAGCTGATCGATGCCGCGGCCGAGTACCACCTGGATCCCCCGGCGGCGGCGCGCAGGATGACCGTGCGCCATTCGCTGCAGCCGTTCGCTCCGGCCGCGTTCGGCGGGGGCGAGGAGCCACGGCGTTTCAGCTATCGCCGCCAATGGCACCCCGCCGCCGGCTCGCTCGGCGGTGCACGTCGCGCGCTGGCGCCGTGGTTCGCCACTCCGCTGCCGCCGATGGAGAGCAGCGCTGCCGAGCCGGAACTGAGCGTGGATGCGCTGCGTCGTTTCCTCACCGATCCGGCCAGCCAGTTCCTCTCGCAACGGCTCGGCCTGCGCCTGCCCGATGACGTGGACAACGCCGACGACGTCGAGCCGCTGGTGATGGCCGCGCGCGGTGGCGACACGGTGCTGCTGCAGCAGGCCGTGATCGAGGCCACCCTCGGGCAGGACGACACGCCGCTGTACCCACGGCTGCGTGCGCGGGCGCTGCTGCCCTCCGGCGCCCTGGGCGAACGGCAGTTCGCGCTGCTGCAGGCCCAGACTGAGCCTTATGCGCAGGCGCTGGCCCAGTGGCAGGCCGGTACCACGGCCGACAGCCGCCGCTACGAGGTGGATATCGACGGGGTTCGCCTGCACGGCCGCGTGGACGGAGTGCATCCGCACGGGTTGGTGCGCCTGCGCCCGGGTCCGCTCAACGGCCGTGCCGCGATCCGCCAGGGCCTGGACTGGCTGCTGGCCAATGCCGCCGGCGAGGCCTTGCCGCTGGTGCAGTTCCACGAGGCAGGCGATGACGGGCTGGGTCCGCACACGCTGCCGCCGCTGGGCGCCGAACGCGCGCAGCAGGTGCTGCGTCGCCTGCTGCAGCTGCGCAGCGAAGGGCTGCGCGCGCCGCTGCCGTACGGCCCGTCCACCGGCTGGGTGCTGTACACCGCCGCCGAGGCCAGGCGCGAGGCCGAGGGCCGCGCCAAGTGGCACGGCAGCGACCGCACCTGGGGCGAGTCCACCGGCGCCGGCTACCAGCTCGCGCTGCGCGGCCACGACCCCTTCGCCAGTGCCGACAGTTACCGGCAACTGCTGCACAACAGCTTCGTGGTGTTCACCGCGGTGCGCGAAGGCCGGGTGTTCCCGGGCTTTGACGAGGAAGGAGCCCTGCGATGACCGACCACGACCTGCTCAACGACCCCTACCTGGTGCTGCCGCTGGACGGCGTGCGCCTGATCGAGGCCAGCGCCGGCACCGGCAAGACCTTCACCCTGGCCACGCTGTTCACCCGGCTGGTGGTGGAGAAGGGCTGGCGCATCGGCCAGATCCTGGCCGTCACCTTCACCGATGCCGCGACGCAGGAACTGCGCAAGCGCATCCGCGAACGGCTGGCCCTGGCCGCGCAGCTGGTCGAGCGGGTGCCGACCGATCAGGACACTCCCGATGTCGCGTTGACCCGGGTGATCCTGCAACGCCAGCTCGCCCTCGGTGAAGAGACACCCGCCGCGCTGGCGCGCCGGCTGCAGACCGCCGCCGACGAGATCGACCTCGCCTCGATCTTCACCATCCACGGCTTCTGCACCCGCGTACTGCGCGAACATGCGCTGGAGAGCGGGCACACCTTCGATCCGCCGACCCTGCTGCCAAGCGAACGCGAGCTGCACGAAGAACTGGCCGCCGACCTGTGGCGCGTGCACGCCAACGACCCCGCCACGGTCGATGCGCTGACCTGGCTGTGGTCCTCCCCCGAGGCGCTGGCAGGCGATCTGTCCACGCTGATCAAGCCGTTGCCGCTGCTGCCAGCGCGGCCCACGCGTACCTTCGACGATCCCGCCCCGCAACTGCGGCTCACCGCGGCTGCGTTGGCAGAGGCGATCCAGACGCACGTCGAAGACGCCCAGGCGCAGATCGCCGTGGCCTTCGACCGCAAGATCTTCGATGGCCGTCGTGCGAAACGGCCGAGTTTCGACAAGGCCTTCGGCGAGCTGTTGGCCGGCCGCAGCGCGCAGCACTGGCCGCGTGGCGACAAGAGCCACCTGGGCAAACTGCTGCCGGTGCAGCTGCTGGCCTTCTGCAAGGACGGCATGGAAGGCCAGTGCCCGGCCTCGCCACTGTTCGATGCGTTGCAGGCCTGGTGGCATGCCGCCGATGCGCGCGAGCAGTGGCTGCGCCAGCAGGCCACCGCGTTCCTGCATGATCTGCGCGACGAAGCGCGTGCGCGGCTGGCCGAGCTCAAGCGGATCGGCCGCGTGCAGACCTACGATGACCTGATCGATGGCGTTGCCGATGCCCTGGAAGGCCCGCACCGCGCCACCCTGGTGCAGCAGCTGCGCGCGCAGTATGCGATCGCGCTGGTGGATGAGTTCCAGGATACCGATGACCGCCAGTGGGGCATTTTCCAGCGTGTGTTTGGCGACTCGGAGGAGACCCGGGACGCGGGCCTGGCACCGGCGCTGTTCCTGATCGGCGACCCAAAGCAGGCGATCTACGGCTTCCGCGGCGGCGATATCCACACCTATCTCAAGGCCAAGCGCCAGGCCGATGCCGCGCCCGCGCTGGACCGCAATTTCCGCTCGCGTCCGGCGGTGCTGCACGCGATCGAAGCGCTGTACGCCAACGCCGGTGAGCGCGCCTTCCTCGAAGCCGACATCGCCTTCGAACCGGTGCACCCCGGCAGCACCCGGATGGATGCGGATTTCCTGCGCGACGGTCTCCCCGCACCTGGCCTGACCGTGCGCGTGCTGCACAACACCGAGGGCGGCGACCTCAAGGCCGATCCCTCGCGGCAGCAGGCCAGTGATGCCTGTGTGGCCGCGATCCACCAGATCCTCAGCGAAGCCCGGCAAGGGCGCGCGCTGCTGCGCGACGTGCCGGTGCAACCCGGCGACATCGCGGTGCTGGTGCGCTCGCACAAGGAGGCCACGCGCATCCAGCAGGCGCTCGGTGCGGTAGGCATTCCCGCCGTCGCTGCGGGCAAGCAGAGCCTGTATGCCACGCCCGAAGCGCACGACCTGCGCCTGTTGCTGCTGGCGCTGCTGCAGCCGGCCGACGAAGGGCGGCTGCGCGCCGCACTGTCGACCGTACTGCTCGGCGAAGATGCCGAGGCGATCGATGCGCTGGAGCGCGAAGGCGATGCGCAGCGCTCCTTCCAGGTGCGGCTGCTGGAATGGCGTGAGCGCTGGCAGCGCGGCGGCCCGTTCGCGGTGATCGCCGATCTCTGCGCCGAACACGCCGAGCGCCTGCTGGGCCTGCTGGATGGCGAGCGCCGCCTGACCAACTACCTGCAGCTGGGTGAACTGCTGCAGCAGGCGTCCGGGCAGACGCTGGGCATGCACGGCCTGCTCGACTGGCTGCAGGTGCAGATGGCGCATGCCGATCAGAACGACGAACAGCAGCTGCTGCGCCTGGAATCGGATGCGCGCCGCGTGCAGATCATCACCCTGCACAAGAGCAAGGGGCTGGAGTATCCGCTGGTATTCCTGCCGTTCGTCGGCATCGGGGGGGGGGCACCGAACACCGAGGCCAACTGCACGGTGTACGCCAACGGCCGCCGCGAGCTGCACTGGAAACTGGACAAGGACGACAGCTGGAATGCGGCCAGCACGCGCAGCACCCAGGAACAGGACGCCGAAGACGCGCGCCTGCTCTACGTCGGGCTGACCCGGGCCGAGCATGCCCTGTGGATCGCCGCCGGTGATCTGGCCGGGCTGGCGAAGACCCGCCTGGCACCGATGCTGTCGGACCTGGAAGCGCTGCGTGCGCATCCGGACATCGCCGTGATCGAGGGCCCGGTGGAACCCCGCCCGGCGCAGCTCGCCTTCGAGCGCGACGGCGAACTGCCACCGGTCCGCGCGCTGACCCGCCGCGTGCCGCACGACTGGTGGGTGTACAGCTTCACCCAGCTGGCGCATGCCGACGCGGGCCACGACACCGATGCGGCCGCGACCGAAGTGCCGGCACCCGCAGCCGATGAGCCGACCGGCGTGGACCTCAGCCTGGAAGCAGAACAACCGGCCGTGGCCAGCGAAGAGAGTGACCCGCGCTTCATGGGCAGCCGCTTCGGCAACGTGCTGCACGATGCGCTGGAAAACACCGACTTCGCGCAGTGGGGCGGCTGGCAGGCCGGCGAGACCGCACCCGGCGAGGAAGCCGAGGTCCTGCGCGCCTCGCTGCGCGCGGAAGGCTATGCCGAGGAAGACCTGGACGATGGCGTGGCCATGCTGACCGGGCTGGTCGGCCAGACCCTGACCGTGCCCCTGCCGGAAGGCGGCGCACTGCACGACCTGCCGGCCGATGCACGCCGTGCCGAGATCGAATTCCACTTCGCGATGCAGCCGACCGCCGTTCCAGCGCTGCTGAGCCTGCTGCACGCGCACGGGCTGGTGCGTGACCGCCATGGCTTCGGCACCCGCCGGCGGCTGGAGGGGCTGATGACGGGCAAGATCGATCTCACCTACGTGCGTGCGGACCGCTGGTACGTGCTCGACTACAAATCCAATCGCCTGCCCGGCTACGACGCGGCCCGTCTGGCCAGCGCCATGCAGCACAGCGAATACGACCTGCAGGCGCTGATCTACACCGTCGCGTTGCACCGCTGGCTGCGCTTCCGGCTGGGCGCGCAGTACGACTATGCGCGCGACATGGGCGGTATCCGCTATCTGTTCTGCCGCGGCCTGGATGCCCGCCGCGACGACAGCCCGGGCCTGTATGCGCATCGCTTCGATCCGGCCCTGGTCGATGCGCTGGATGCCCTGTTCGCCGGGGGCGAACACGCCCAGGCACGCATGGCCGCGCGCGCACGGGGGGAGGCATGAGCCTGCTCACCACGCTCTACCGTGGCAACGTGCTTCGCACGCTGGACCATGCGCTGGCGCAGAGCCTGCGCAGGCTGCGCCCTGACACGCCCGACGCGGTGCTGGTCGGTGCCGCACTGGCCTCGCTGGCGGTCTCGGAAGGACACGCCGGCCTGGATCCGACCCAGCCGCAGCGCCTGATCGAGGTCGATGTCGACTGGCCGGCACCCGAGGCGTGGTTGGCGCAGCTGCAGGCGTCGCCGTGGGTGGAGGTACCCGGCGCGGAGGACGTGGTCGCTGGCGATGCACCGCTGGTGCTGGAGAACGGCCTGCTCTATCTGCGTCGCTACCGCGAATACGAACGTCGGCTTGCCGAGGGCCTGCAGCGCATCGCCACGCATCCGCTGCCCGACGCCGATCCCGGCACCCTGGCCACGCTGTTCGGCCAGCTGTTCCCGCAGGCCCACGATGGGATCGATCACCAGGCCCGCGCCGCCGCCGTCGCGCTGCGCCATCCACTGGTGCTGGTGACCGGCGGCCCCGGCACCGGCAAGACCACCACCATCGCGCGGCTGCTGGTGCTGCTTGCCGCACAGGCGGTGCAGGCCGACCAGGCATTGCCACGGGTCGCGCTCGCCGCGCCCACCGGCCGCGCCGCCGAGCGCATGGCCGAGAGCCTGCGCCTGGCCGTGCAGCGGCTGCGCCTGGTGGGCATCGCACCGGCGCTGTGCGACGCCATGCCGAGCACCGGCACCACCCTGCATCGGCTGCTCGGGGTGATCCCGGATTCGCCACGCTTCCGGCATCACCCCGACAACCCGCTGCCGTACGACGTGGTGGTGGTGGACGAGGCCTCGATGATCGACCTGCCGCTGATGACCAAGCTGGTCGAGGCAGTCGCCGATGGCACCCGGCTGGTGCTGCTCGGTGATCCGGACCAGCTGCCCTCGGTGGAAGCCGGCGATGTGCTCAGCGCCATCCTCCGTGCCAGCGGCGATGGCCTGGGTACCCAGGCTGACGATGCCCAGGCGCTGCGCGTGCTGCTCGCCCCCGATGCCCTGCAACCGCTGGCACCGCCACGCCGGTTCGCCGGCCGGCGCGTGCAGCTGCAGCGGGGCTATCGGCAGACCGACGCGCTCGATCTGGCGCCGCTGGCGCATGCCGTGCGCGACGGCAACAGCGCCACCGCGCTGGCACTGCTGAGGACGGGCACGCTGGCCGGTGTGCACTTCCATGAAGACCAGAGCGATCCGCTGCAGCATCACCGCGAGCAGCTGCTCGGGCATTGGCGCGGCCTCGGCGAAGCCGCCGATCCCGGCGTTGCGCTGGCCAATGCCGGCCGCATCCGCCTGCTCACCGCCGTGCGCGAAGGCCCACAGGGCGCGCGTGGGCTCAATGCCCGTATCGAAGCGCTGCTGGCCGGTGTGCCGCGGCCGGGCATGGCGCCGGGTTACTTCCACGGCCGGCTGCTGTTGATCACCGAGAACAGCTACCGGCACCGCCTGTTCAACGGCGACATCGGCATCTGCCTGATCAATCGCCACGGCAGCGTGACCGCGTGGTTCCCGGGCGAAACGCCGGATCAACCACGTGGCTTCCACCCGGGTGCATTGCCGGCGCACGAAAGCGCGTTCGCGATGACCGTGCACAAGGCGCAGGGCTCGGAGTTCGATGAGGTCTGGTTGCAGCTGCCGCGACGCGACAATCGCGTGCTGTCGCGCGAGCTGATCTATACCGGCATGACCCGCGCGCGGCAGGCGCTGCATGTGCTGGGCAGTGCGGAGGTGCTGGAGGCCGCATTGGCGCGGCACGCCAGCCGGCTGTCGGGTCTGGCCAGGCGACTGGGTGCGGAAGACGTGACCGAAGCACCATCGATACCGATCGAAGAACCGACGGTGCAGGGCCAGCTGTTCTGAACCGCGGTCGGATCCCGTTCCCGAGGGGAGCGGGATCCGACCCCATGGTGCTGATGTCGCATTTGACCTTTGATAACGCTGTAGCCGCTGCCTATCCTGTGTTGTATCTCCCGACGCAGGACGCTTCACATGGCCCTTATCGCCTTGGATGACCCACGCTGGACCGAGCTGCAGCACGCCTACGGCGCAGCAGATGACATCCCGGAGCTGCTGGCCAATCTCAACATTCCCAAGAGCGAAAGGTCGGAGGACGATCCGATTGAAGACACCTGGGAGGAGCTGTGGAGCAGTTTGTGCCACCAAGGGGATGTCTACAGTGCTTCGTTTGCGGCTGTCCCGCATATTGTCAACGCGTTGCCAGCAGAAGCTGATTCAGACGATTGGCAGTTCATTTCCCTTCCAAAATGCATTGAAACGCAACGGTGCCACCGAGGCATGGAGATTCCTGCTGGATTGGAGCCGGAGTATTCGGAGGCTATCCAGCGTATGGGTAGGCACGCGGCGATGCTTGTCGCAACGCCGCAGGAGGCATGGAAGACCTCGGCATTCTTTGCAGCCATAGCTATTGCGCACGGCCACACAGCGATGGCCAGACTACACACTGAGATCTCGTCCGACGAAATGGACCAAGTGGTCAACATTTTCTTCGCAGAGATGGCACGAGACGAGTAGCCCTTTTTGCGGAACATCGGGGGGCGTTCCCACGATTTCATTGTGTCAGCCGAGCATGGCTCGATTCTACAAAAGCGCGCTTCGATCGTTTCGGTGTTCATCCACGCATGGCGTGGTCCTACTCGGTGATCAGTACCAGCCCAACCAGCCCATCGGAATACACGATATCGTCATCGTCGTTGCCCAGCGGGCCGTTCATCGCATGTGCTGGGCAGTGCGGAGGTGCTGGAGGCCGCATTGGCGCGGCACGCCAGCCGGCTGTCGGGTCTGGCTGCTCGCCTGCAGGGCGGCGAGGGGAACGCAGTGGCCGACGCCGTCGTGACGGCGCCGGCCCAGGGGCAGTTGTTCTAGCCCCCCGTGTCCGTCTTACTCCGGAATCACCACGGTGCCATCGGGGAACACGATGGCGCCGTCACCGCTGACATCGAAGAAGCCCAGCTGGTGGGTGTTGGCCAGCACCTGCACCAGGCCATGCGCGTTCTCGGCCACCTCGTCATCGAACGAGGCGTAGACCACGTGCTGGCCGATGCTGTAGTCGGTCACTTCCGGGCGGTCGTCTTCCTCATCGGACAGCGGACCGTCCATCGGCGGGTAATGCTCGGCGAGCGCGGCGAAGAACGCCTGCAGCGCCGGCACCGACACGGCCGGGTCGTCGTAGTCGTGCGTCTCGTTCCACTCGGTCTGCGCGTCGTACCACTGCAGGAAGGCCTCGGCCTCGCGCGGGGCGACGGCGGGGTCGAACACCATCAGGTCGTAACTCATCGGGAATCACCTTGATCCATGCGCAAATGCATGCGTCAGGATAGCCCTGATCGGCGCGGACCGGCCGGCGCGCGCCGGGGCCGGTTCAGCGCGGCGCCGGCAGGCCCGGTGCTGCCGCGGCGGGGTCGGCGGCGGCCTCGATGACCGGTGCCTCGGGGAACAGCGCATAGCGCAGCCCGATCAACCCCATCAGGGCCTCGTCGCGGGCCTTGCCCGCCTCCACGGTCTGCACGCGCTTGAGCGAGGCCTCCAGCCGTGCCTGAAGCCCGGGCGGTGCCGGCAGGGGGCGGCGTTTGGCCGCCTGCGCGCGGTAGTACGCGGCGATGTCGTCCAGGATGGCCTCGATCGCGGCCACGCTGGGCAGCGGCAGGCCGTGCCGGGAGCGGCGCAGCTGCAGGATGTTCAGGCCGATGCGCGCCTCGGTGAGCATGTCCACCGAGGCGATGTCGCTGCCTTCCGGCGTGGCTGCCAGGCGCGGTGCGAGCAGGCCGAGCAGATCCAGCATGCGCGCGGCGAACTGCTGGCGATCCTGCTGGCCGCGACCCTCGGCCGCATCGGCCAGCGTGGTCCAGCCCTGGCGCACCAGCCGGCGCGCGGTCCACTCGGCACCCACCGAGCGGAACAGCCGGGTCATCACCACCGCAAAGCCAATGCCGATGAACATCGCCACGGCGGAGTTGATGAAGCTCTGGATGTTGGCGCTGTAGGTGTTCTGCACGTTCAGCAGCGCCACCAGGTTCACCGTCAGCGGCAAGCCGATCAACGCGGTCTTGGGCCGGTGCAGCAGCAGGCCCAGCGGCAGGAAGATCACCGCCAGCACCAGGGCCAGGCTGCCGAAGTCGTGCACGGCCGGGAAGATCCCGAACAGATACACGCCGGCCACCAGGCTGGCCACGATGGCCCAGAGCAGGAAGGACAGCATGCTCGGTGCGGGATCATCCTGCGCGGCGAAGAACGCGGCGGCCACCGCGGCCATCATCGCGCCGTTGCCACCGCCTTCCCAGCCCAGCCCGATCCACAGCACGCAGTAGGTCATCAGGGCGACACCGGCACTGGCCGCGGAGAACAGCGCCATCCCGTAGTCCACATGGCGCACATGGTCCACGCGCTGGGCGCGCACGCGGTAGTGCGCGGTATCGCTCGGCGCGGTGCCGGCGTCGATGGCGGCGTGCAGGGTGGTGCAGTCCTGCCAGAGGTCGACCAGTTCTTCCAGGCGCAGCAGCAGGGTCACCAGCAGCAGATGATCCAGCTCGCCATCCACCGCCGGCTTGAGCGCGACGATGCGCGCGCGCAGCGTGGCGTAGGCGCTGGCACTGGAGCGGCCGGGCTGCTCCAGCCACTGCGCCAGATCGGCGATCAACGGCTCCAGCCCCGGTGGCAGCGCGCGGCCACCCGCGCGCAGCGCACCGAGCCGGTCGGCGATCGAGGACAGCACCGGCAGCATCAGCAGCATGCGTTCGCGCAGGCGCTCCATCGAGACCGCCGCCCCGGCGTGGCGCGGGTCGTCGCGACGCATGAACTCGATCAGCGCTTCGAACTGGACCAGATCGGCCGCCAGGCGGTTGCGCGGTCCATGCGCGTGACCGCGCGAGAGGATCTGCCGGCACCAGTCGGCGGCATCGCCCATCCAGCTGCCGATCCGCGCGCGCAGCATCGGCCGCACCGAGGCGGGGAAGAACAGCGAGGCGAACAGTACCGCCACCACGGTGCCGAGGATGATCTCCTCGCTGCGCGCCACCACGGTGTCGAAGATGGTGTCCGGCGAGGTCACCGCCGGGAAGCCGATGAAGGCGGTGGTGTACCCGGCCAGCAGGAACGCGTAGCCGCGCGGGCCTCGGTTGAGCAGGGCGATGAACAGGCAGGTGGACAGCCACAGCGACATCGCCGCGCTCAGCAGCAGCGGGGTTTCCACCAGGTGCGGCAGCATCCACAGCGTGGCCGCGCCGGCGATGAGGGTGCCGAGGATGCGGTAGGCGCCCTTGGCACGGGTCGGGCCCAGCATCGGCTGGGTCACGATGTAGACCGTGGCCATCGCCCAGTACGGGCGCGAGAGATTGCCGGCCAGCCCGATGTACAGCGCGGCCAGCGCCGCCAGGAAGGTCTTGACCGAGAACAACCAGGCCTGTCTGTCCAGCAGCAGCATGGCTTACCTCGCGGCCGTGCCGGCGGCGACGGCGTCGGCATTCCAGCCGCCGCCGAGCACCAGGAACAACTGGATCTGGTCGCGCGAGACCTGCGCCTGCGCCTCGGCGAGCGTCGCATCGGCGCTGGCCAGGCTGCGGTCCGCGTCCAGGCTGGCCAGGTAGGGCGTGCGCCCGCCCTGGTACAGGCGGCGGTTCTGGCTGGCGGCCAGGTCGGCCTGCTGCTGCGCCTGCTGCAGGAACTGAAGGCGCTGCAGGTCCTGGGCATAGCGGCTCAGCGCGGTCTGGGTTTCGCGCAGGGCCTGCAGCACGCTGTGGTCGAACTCGGCCAGCGCCGCATCGGCACCGGCTTCGGTGGCGTGGATGCGTGCATGCGTGCCGGAGGAGGGCAGCGTCCAGGAGATCAGCGGGCCGATCGACCACTGCTGGGTCAGCGGCGTGCCGAAATCCTCCAGCAGGCCGGCGGCACCGACCGAGGCGCCGAGGCGGATGTCCGGGTAGAGCTCGGCGGTGGCCACGCCGATCCGCGCGGTGGCCGCGGCCAGCCTGCGCTCGGCCTGGCGGATGTCCGGGCGGCGCTGCAGCAGCGCGCGGCCATCGCCGATCGGCAGCGCCTGGGCCAGGGTCGGGGCCTGGCTGCAGTCGCTCACGCCGTCGGGCAGCTGGCCCGGGGTGCGGCCGAGCAGGGCGGCCAACTGGTATTCGGCGGCCTGCCGGTGCGCGCGCAGCGGCGGCAACGCGGCCTGCAGCATCGCCACCTGGGCGTTGGCACGCGCCAGCTCCGGCGGGGTGCCGCGGCCGGCGGTGATCAAGCGCTGGGTGACCTCGCGGCTGCGCTGCTGCAGCTGCAGCGAGTGCTCGGCCACATGCAGTTCGTGGTTGGCGTGGCAGATCTCGACGTAACTGCCGGCCACCTGCGCCACCAGCGACACGCGCGCCAGGTCCATCGCGGCGGCGGTGGCCTGCTCGTCGGCATGCGCGGCTTCGGAGGCGCGCTTGAGCTTGCCGAACAGATCGAATTGATAGGACACCGCGAACTTGCCGTCGGCCAGGTTGATCGGCGGCAGTTCGTGTTCGAGCAGGAATGATTCGGCCGACAGCTGCGCGCGGCTCACCCCGGCCTCGGCCTCGTATTCGAACCCACCGGCATCCAGCGCCTGCTCGTACGCGGCAGCAGCGCGACGCAGGTTGGCATCGGCCACCTTGAGTTCCACGTTGTCGCGCAGCGCCTGCTGCACCAGCGCGTTGAGGGTGTCGTCCTGGTACAGCTCCCACCAGCGTGCGGGCAGCGCGGCGCCAGCGGCGACCTGCGGGTTGCCGGTGTCGAGGAAGGCGGCATTGGCCTCCGGCCGCTGGAACGCGGAGCCGGCCGGCACCGCGTAGTCCGGGCCGACGGTGCGGCACGCGGCCAGCGTGGTCAGCGCCAGCCCCAGCGCGATGCGGTGCAGCGCCGGGCGGTTCACAGCGCCGTCCGTGCCGGTTGTGCCGGCGTGGCCGGCGCGGTGTCCGGCTCGATGGTGACGGTGGCGGTACGCCCGGCGATCAGGTTCACGCCGGCCGGCACGCGGTCGATATGGATGCGCACCGGGATGCGCTGGGCCAGCCGCACCCAGTCGAAGGCCGGGGTCACGTTCGGCAGCAGGCTGCTGCCTTCGCTGCGGTAACGGTCTTCGATGCCGGCGGCGATGCTCTGCACGTGGCCCTGCAGCGGCTGCGCCTCGCCCATCAGGCGGATGTCGACCTTCTGGCCGGCATGCACGCCCTGCAGGCGGGTTTCCTCGAAGTAGCCATCCACGCGGAACGAGCCAGTATCGAGCACGGCCATCACCGGGCGCCCGGCGGTCACATAGTCACCGGCACGCACGGTGCGGTCGTTGACGTGGCCATCGCTGGGGCTGCGCACTTCAGTGCGCGCCAGGTTGAGCTTGGCCAGATCCACCGCGGCCTGTGCGGTCGCCATCGAGGCCTGCGCGGCGAGCAGCTTGGCGCGGCGCACTTCGGCATCCTCGGCGGCGACCAGATCCTGCAGGCTGCGGTCACGCGCGATCTCGCGGCGCAGCTGGTCCAGCGTGGCGCGGCGCTCGCCCAGGGCGGCCTGGGCCTGCTCCAGCGCGATCTCATAGCGCGCCCGGTCGACCACGAACAGCACCTCACCGCGCTTGACCGGCTGGTTGTCGGCCACCTTCACCGCTTCCACCAGCCCGGACACATCCGGCGCCACCTGCACCACGTCGGCGCTGACGTGCGCATCGCGCGTCCACGGTTCGTCCATGTAGTACGCCCACAGGTGGCGCAGCACCAGCACGGCGGCCACCACGGCCACGACGGTCAATACGACCGGGAATGTCTGCTTGAGGATCTTGTTCACGATTGCATCCAACGCATCAGGGAAAACAACCCGCCGAGCACGATCACGTACACGGCCAGGTTGAACAGGGCGGGGTGCCAGATGTGGCGGTAGGCGCCGGTGCGCTGCAGGACCACGCGCAACCCGCTCTTGAGCAGGTAGGCAAGCAGCATCAGCCCGAGCAGGGTCGGGACGAACACACCATAGAGACTGAATTCACCGTACATCGAGGCAAAGGATTCGCAGGGGAGCGGAAAGGGGATCGCCCGGCGTCGAGGGACGACACCGGGCGGCACAACGGGGGAACAGGCTTACGTCACGCGGTCGGCAGCGTCGGCCAGCAGCTGCCACAGCTTCAGCACGGTGCGCAGTTCATCCATGGACAGCTCGCCGAACACGTCCTGGCGCAGGCCGATCAACTGGGTTTCCAGTTCGCTGACCAGGGCCTCGCCCTTGTCGGTCAGCCACAGCAGGTTGGCGCGGCGGTCGCTGGCGTCGCATTCGCGGCGGACCAGGTCGCTGGCGGCCAGCTTGTCCAGCAGGCGTACCAGCGACGGGCCTTCCATGCCCAGCTGATGGGCCAGTGCCACCTGGCGGATACCCCCGCCGGCGCGCCCGATCATCAGCAGCGGCATGGTGCAGGCGGCGGAGATGCCGTAGCTGCCCAGGGCCTGGTCGGCCAGGCGCTGCCACTGCCGCCCTGCGTACAGCAGGCCGGAGCTGAGCTGCATCTGCAGCTGGGTGCGTTCGTCGAAGGATCGGTTCATCAGAATAGATAGGATACTACTAATTTCCCTCCTATCAATACCTCCGGCACAACCGTCGCCCAACGAAGGCCTGCGCGGGCAGGGCCACCGAGCCCCGGCGCAGGACGCCCGAGGGGTCTGTCGGGTACGATGCTCGCCCCCCTTCGGGTGCTGTATGTAATGAGCAAGCAAGACAACGACGCCAACCCCGTCACCCAGGCCGAGGCCGAATCGGCGGTGCGCACCCTGCTGCGCTGGGCCGGTGAAGATCCGACCCGTGAAGGCCTGCTGGATACCCCGCGCCGTGTCGCCGAAGCCTATGGCGACTGGTTCAGCGGCTACCGCGACGACCCGCGCGCCTACATGGAGCGGACCTTCGAGGAAGTGGCCGGCTACGATGAACTGATCGTGCTGCGCGACATCGAGTACGAAAGCCACTGCGAACACCACATGGCGCCGATCATCGGCCGCGTGCACGTCGGCTACCTGCCGGCCGGCAAGGTGGTGGGAATCAGCAAGCTGGCCCGCGTGGTCGAGGCGTACGCACGCCGCTTCCAGGTCCAGGAAAAGATGACCGCGCAGATCGCCCAGTGCATCCAGGACGTGCTGCAGCCGGTCGGCGTGGGCGTGGTGGTGGAAGGTGCGCACGAGTGCATGACCACCCGCGGCATCCACAAGCGTGGCGTCAGCATGGTCACCTCCAAGATGCTGGGCAGCTTCCGCGAGGACGCGCGTACCCGCGCCGAGTTCCTGCGTTTCATCGAAGTGGGCGGCAAGCGCTGATTCCCCGCGCCGTCGCGCGCGGCCGGCAGGTGCTGGGCTTCGGCCCGGCCCTGCGGGTGCGTGCGCGTCCCGTTTCCCTCCCGGCCGCTGCGACCCGCGCGGCCCGTCTTCCTGTCCCCGGTCTCGAATGAAGCATCGCGAGCGCATTACCCGTTACCGCCACCTGCGCGAACAGTCGCAGTGGAAGCTGCTGGCGGCCGATCACGCGCCGGAGATCATCGGCCTGCTGCAGAGTCTGCTGATGCAGGACGAGCGCACCCTGTCCACGGCGGTGCTGCACGAACGCCTGCAGCGCGCGCTGGACGATCTCAAGGCCGATGAACTCGCGCGCGATCTGCCGCGCACCGCGCAGGCCTACATCGCCCACTGGCTGGCCCAGGGCTGGCTGGAACGCCGCCTGCCCGAAGGTGCCGACCAGGAACAGTACGAACTGTCCACCCAGGCCGCGCAGGCGATCCGCTTCGCCGACAGCCTGGAGCAGGCACGCGCCGCCGCCACCGAGAGCCGCCTGGCGCTGGTGATCGAGCAGCTCTCGCAGCTGGCCGCGCTGACCGAATCCAATCCGGATGCGCGTCTGTCCGCGCTGCGCGACGAACGCGACCGCATCGATGCCGAGATCGCCCGCGTCAGCGGCGGCAAGGTGTCCTCGCTGGATGGCAAGCGCGCGCTGGAACGGACCCGCCAGATCATCGGCCTGGCCGACGAACTGACCGAAGATTTCCGCCGCGTGCGTGACGACTTCGAACGCCTCAACCGCGAATTCCGCGAACGCATCATCGATGACGAAGGCGAGCGCGGCGACGTGCTCTCCAAGCTGTTCGAAGGCGTGGATGTGATCGGTGACAGCGATGCCGGGCGCAGCTTCGACGCGTTCTGGCGCCTGCTCAACGATGCCGAACAGAGCGCCCAGCTCGACGCCGCGCTGGAGACCGTGCTTGCCCGTGGCTTCGCCCGCAAGCTGGACCGCAACGAACGCACCTTCTTGCGCGGCTTCACCACCACCATGCTCGAGCGCGGTGGCCAGGTCCACGATGTGCTGCAGCACTTCGCGCGCAGCCTGCGTGGCTTCGTGCAGAGCCGCGGCTACCTGGAACAGCGCCGCCTCAACCAGCTGCTGAAGCAGGCCCAAGGCGAGGCGCTGGGCCTGCGCGACCACATCCCGGCCCAGCGCAGCATCGGCCGCGACCTGCAGCTGACTACCAGCCGCCTGCGTTCGCTCTCGCAATGGAAGCTGCACGACCCGCGCCAGGCGCAGGTCGATGGCAGCGTGCAGCGCAACGACACCGCCGCGATCTCGCTGGAGAGCGTCGGCGATCTCGTCGCCGCCTCGGAAATCGACTTCCGCACCCTGCGCCGCGATCTGCACGACCTGCTTGGCGAGCAGCCGCGGCTGTCGATCGCGCAGGTGCTCGACCACCGTGAGGCCCCGCAGGGGCTGGGCAGCATCATCGGTTACCTCTCCCTCGGCACCCGCCATGGCGAGGTCGCCACCGATCAACAGGAGATCGCGCAATGGCGCGGCGGCGATGGCCAATGGCGTCGCGCCCGCATTCCGCTGATCTGGTTCACCCAGGAGAAACGCCATGAGCTGGCATGAACAATCCACCGACACCCCGATCGACGGCGGCGCCGACGAGCATGACGACGAGCCGGTCGTGGTGACGCCGGTCCTGCGACGCAGCAACGATGTCTTCTACATGGGCGACACCGGCCGGCTGCCGCTCGATGGCCGCCGCGCGCTGTGCCAGCTGCTGATCGGCCCCAGCATCGACCAGCTGCGCCACGCCAAGCTGTGGCCGGCGCTGATCCGCAGTGAAGCGGCGATCCGTTCGGCGCTCTCGGACCTGTTCCTGGAGCTGGTGCTGGACCGCGAGAGCGGGGTGGCCTTCACCCGCCAGGCCGATACCGAAGATATCGACGCGCCGGTGCTGCTGCGTACCTCGCCGCTGACCTTCATCGACTCGGTGCTGCTGCTGCACCTGCGCCAGCAGCTGGCTGAAGCCGATGCACGCGGCGTGCGCGCGGTGGTCGAAGATGGCGAGCTGGCCGAAGCACTGGCCGTGTACGAGCGCCACCTGTCCACCGACCGCGCCGGCTTCAACCGCCGCGTCGCCAGTGCCGTGCAGAAGATGAAGGACAACCACATCCTCACCCGCCTTGGCGGTGACGATGCGCGTCATGAAGTCTCGCCGGCACTGAAACTGATGTTCTCCGCCGAAGATGTCGCCGCCCTGGCCCAGGTGTACCGCCGCCTGCGCGAAGCGCCGGCCGACCTCGACGCCTGAGCGCGCGCCCGCGCGCCGCTGCCCTGCCTGGATTGCTAGCCCTGCCATGACCGTCCACATTCCCGCACCCGCCCTGTTCCCCGGCGACCAGCCCGACCCGCGCGCGCAGCAGTTCCGCATGCGCCGCCTGCAGGTCCACAACTGGGGCACCTTCTCCGGCCTGACCGAAGTGCCGATCGCCGAACGTGGCTTCCTGTTCGTCGGCCGCTCCGGCTCGGGCAAGTCGACCCTGCTCGATGCGATGTCCGCGCTGCTGGTGCCGCCGGCCCTGGTCGACTTCAACGCCGCCGCGCGCGAAGCCGAACGCAGTGGCCGCGACCGCAACCTGGTCTCCTATGTGCGTGGCGCGTGGGCTGACCAGCAGGACAGCGGCACCGGCGAGATCGCCACCCAGTACCTGCGCAAGGGCGCCACCTGGACCGCGCTGGTGCTGGAGTACCGCAGCAACGACGGCCGCATCGTCAGCCTGGTGCGGCTGTTCTGGATCGCCGGCAACGGCGCCGCCGCGGCCGATGTGCGCAAGCACTACATGGTCGCAGAGCGCAGCTTCGACATCGCGCGCGACCTCGGCGGCTTCGACCTGGACCTGCGCAAGCTCAAGCAGCGCCTGGGCGATGTGCATCACTTCGACAGCTTCGCCAGCTATGCCGAACGGTTCCGCCACGTGCTCGGGATCGAGAACGAAATGGCGCTGCGCCTGCTGCACAAGACGCAGTCGGCGAAGAACCTCGGCGATCTGAACGTGTTCCTGCGCGACTTCATGCTCGATGCGCCGCGCACCTTCGATGCCGCCGAGCGCCTGGTCGATGATTTCGCCGAACTCGATGGCGCCCACCAGGCCGTGGTCACCGCGCGCCGCCAGGTCGAAACGCTGCTGCCGGCGCGCGGTCACTACGCCGATCTGCAGGCACTGCGCCGCCAGCGTGAAGACCTGGACGAGATGAAGCTGGGCATCGACGGTGTGCGCGAGCAGCGTCGCCTGGCCCTGCTCGAGGCTCGCCTGCTGGAACTGGACACCCGCGACCGCGGCCTGTCCGGTGAAGAAGGCCAGCGCCGCAGCGCGCTGGAGAACCATGAAAGCCACCTCGCCGAACTGGAGGCGCAGCGTCGCCAGCAGGGCGGCGAGCGCATCGAAGAGCTGGAGCGCGAACAGGGCCGTGTCGCCCAGGAACGCGACCGCCGCCTGGCCAAGCGCAACCAGGCCAACCATGCCAGCCGCGAGCTCGGCGAAACCCTGGCCGAGACCGCGCACGGCTTCGCCGAACAGCTGGCCCGCGCCCAGGCCAGACTGGACGACGGCCAGCGTGCCGCGGCCGAGCTGGATGAAGCCATCGCCGAGCGCATGGGCGGCAAGCGCGATGACGAGCGCCGCTTTGCCGAGGTGCGTTCGGAACTGGAGGCGCTCAAGCGCACCCCGTCCAGCATTCCGGCGCCGATGCAGCAGCTGCGCGCGCGCCTGAGCAGCGACACCGGCATTCCCGAGGCGGCGCTGCCGTTCGTGGGTGAACTGCTGCAGGTCCGCGATGAAGACGCCGCATGGCAGGGCGCGATCGAGCGTGTGCTGCACGGCTTCGCGCAGTCTCTGCTGGTTGACGAGCGCCACCATGCCCAGGTCTCGGAGTGGATCAACCAGACCCACCTCGGTACCCGCCTGGTGTATTACCGCGTGCGCCGCAACGATGATGCGCTGCATGGCCGCGAGCCGGGGGCACGCTCGCTGCTGCACAAGCTGGTGCTGCGCGAGCACGGCTATGCCGGCTGGCTGCGCCGCGAGCTGGGCAAGCGCTTCGACTACGAATGCGTCGATGCACGCCACCTGCGCGATACCGACCGCGGCATCACCAAGGAAGGCCAGGTCAAGCACCCGGGCGAGCGTTTCGAGAAGGACGATCGCCACAACATCAGCGACCGCCGCCGCTGGCTGCTCGGCTTCAACAACCGCGACAAGCTGGACCTGTACGAGCGCGAAGCGATCGAACTGGCGCAGCGCATCGCCGCCTGCGACAGCGACGTGGCCGGCCTGCGCGCGCAGCGCGAACAGGATGGCAAGGCCCGCCTGGCCTGCCATCAACTGTGCACGCTGGGCTGGGACGAGATCGATGTGGCCGCGCCGCTGCAGCGCCTGGACGACATCGCCCAGGCCCTGCACGACCTGCGCGAAGGCAATGCCGACCTGCGCAGGCTCGGCGAACAGATCGAAAAGACCCGGGCCGATGTGGCCCAGGCCAAGCGCACCTATGAAGACGTGCGCGTGGAGCGCGGCCAGCTCGGCCGTGAGCACGAACGCCTGGCACGCCTGCACGAGCAGTGCGCGCCGCTGGCCAAGCGCGTGGTCACCCCCCTCCAGCAGCAGGGCCTGGACGAACGCCTCAAGGCGCTCGGCGTGCTCAGTCTGGAAAACCTGGAAGCGCACTTCCGGCAGATCAGCAACACCCTCAACGAACAGCTCGGCGGTTCCCAGGCCGAACACAACCGGCTGGAGAACCTGCTGCTGGGCTGCTTCCGCCGCTACTGCCAGGCCTGGCCGGAAGACAGCGGCGACTTCACCGTGAGCCTGTCCAGCGCCGACGATTTCCTGGCCCGCCTGCAGCGGCTGGAGAACGATGGCCTGCCGCAGCACGAGGCGCGCTTCTTCGATCTGCTGCAGAGCCAGAGCAAGAACAACCTGCTGGCCCTGCAGCGCCACACCGCCGAGGCGCGCAAGTCGATCGCCCAGCGCCTGGACGAGGTCAATGCCTCGCTGGAGCAGGTGCCGTTCAACCGCGGCACCCTGCTGACCATCGAACTCACCGACCGCCGTCTGCCCGAGGTGCTGGATTTCCACCAGCGCCTGCGCGATGTCCTGTCCCAGCAGCAGACCGAGCAGCGCGAACTGGCCGAAGCGCAGTTCGCGGTGCTGCGTGAACTGGTCGCCAAGCTCGGCTCGCAGGAAGGCGAGGACAAGCGCTGGCGCGAGCTGGTACTCGACGTGCGCCTGCATGTGGAATTCGTCGGCGTCGAGCTCGATGCCGCCACCCGCCAGCAGGTCGAGATCTACCGCAGCGGCGCGGGCAAATCCGGCGGCCAGCGCCAGAAGCTGGCCACCACCTGCCTGGCGGCCGCGCTGCGCTACCAGCTCGGTGGTGCCGACGGCCAGCTGCCCAGCTACGCGGCAGTCGTGCTCGATGAAGCCTTCGACAAGGCCGACAACGAGTTCACCGCGCTGGCGATGAACATCTTCGACAACTTCGGGTTCCAGATGGTCGTGGCCACGCCGCTGAAGTCGGTGATGACGCTGGAGCCGTTCATCGGCGGTGCGTGCTTCGTGGAGATCAGCGGTCGCCACGACTCCGGCGTACTGCTGATTGAGTACGACGAGGAAGGCAAGCGCCTGAAGCTGCCCGAACGCGCCCGCGCCGGCGGTGAGGCCGCGGTGGCGCCGGTATCGGCAGCGGCCGTGATTGCAGCGCCTGCGGAGGTCGAGGTGCCAGGGCAGGCCGCCGATGCCGTGATCGCCGAACCGGCTGCCGGGCAGGCCGACGCCGCCACGGCGACGCCGGATGCACCGTCACCGGCATCGCGCCCGAAGAAAGCCGCGGCCAAGGCACCGGCCAAAGCACCCGCCAAAGCGCCGGCCAGGAAGGCCGCCAGCAAGGCGGCGGCCAGGCCGGCGCCCAGGACCGCCGCGAAGAAGCCGGTCAAGCCCAAGCGTTGAGCAATCGACGGGTCAGCCCCAGGGCTGGCCCGTTCTGTCAGCCGGCGAAGGTATCCCAGCCCATCCGGGCGATCAGCACCACCACCAGGCCGACGAACAGCTTGCGGATGAAGGGCGTGCCACCGCGCAGCGCCATCCGCGTGCCGACCACCGAGCCGATGATGTTGGCCGCGGCCATCGGCAGCGCGAACAGCCACAGGATGTTGCCGGTCGGCACGAAGAACGAGATTGCCGCCACGTTGGTGGCCAGGTTCACCACCTTGGAGGCGGCCGAGGCGCGCAGGAAGTCCAGCCCGAAGAAGCGCACGAACAGGAAGATCAGGAAGCTGCCTGTGCCCGGCCCGAAGAAGCCGTCGTAGAACCCGATCACCGCACCGATCGCCAGCGCGGTCACCAGCTCCTTGCGGCCGATCTCGCGCGGGCGGTGCAGGGCACCGAAGTCCTTCTTCCACAGCGTGTAGCCGAGCATCGCCACCAGCAGCACCAGCACCAGCGGGCGCACCGCGTCCTTGGGCAGCAGGCTGACCGCCGTGGCACCGGCGAAGGAGAACACGAAGGCCGTGCCCGCGGCGAACAGCACTGGCCGCCACGGGAAGCGCACATTGCGTGCATAGCGGAACGCCGCCGCTGCCGTACCGAACATCGAACTGAATTTGTTGGTGCCGAACAGCATGGCCGGCGTGTGCTGCGGCAATACGGTGAACAACCCGGGTAACTGCACCAGCCCGCCGCCGCCGACCGCGGCATCGACCAGACCGGCGATGAAGGCGATCGCCACCAACCACAACAGCTCAGGGGGAACCAGCTCAAGCACGGCGGGACATCGCGGCAGAAGGCGCGCCAGCATACGCCCGGTCATCGCGCGACAATACCCCCATGACCACCGCCAACTCCGATCCCTGTCCCTGCGGCCGCCCCGTGGCCTACACCGCCTGCTGCGGCCGCTATCACGCCGGCGCGCCCGCCCCGGATGCCGAAGCGCTGATGCGTTCGCGCTACAGCGCCTACGTGCGCCACCTGGCCGACTACCTGCTGGCCAGCTGGCACCCATCCACGCGCCCGGCCGAGCTGTCGCTGGAGGAAGCGCCCGGCCAGCGCACCCACTGGCTGGGGCTGACGATCCAGGCCCACACGCAGTCGGATCCGGACCACGCCCAGGTCCGGTTCCTTGCCCGTTACAAGGTGGGCGGCGGCAGTGCGGTGAAGATGCTCGAGCACAGCCGCTTCGTGCGCGAAGAGGGGCGCTGGTTCTATCTCGACGCGCTGCCCTGACCCAACGCGGCCGCACGCACCCCCCAGCGCCGTCGCCCCGGGCGCGTACGGGGGTCGCGTATTCAACTTGAACGCTGTCACCAGACCGATGCCGTGCCATGACGTGGCACTCACTCCGGCTGGTCGATCCTGATCGCAATGAATACCGCCGTTGCTGCCGCACCACCGCTCACTGCCGCCCCGCCGTCGTCGCTGGCCGCCCGCTACGCCGGCGTGCGGGCCCGCACGGTCGCACTGGCCGCCCCGCTGAGCGCCGAAGACGCCATGGTGCAGAGCATGGCCGATGCCAGCCCGGCCAAATGGCACCTGGCCCACACCACCTGGTTCTTCGAGCGCTTCGTGCTGGCCACCCGGCCCGGTTACGCACCGATCGATGCGGACTGGCATTACCTGTTCAACAGCTATTACCAGAGCATCGGTCCGGCACATGCACGTCCGCAGCGTGGCCTGCTCTCGCGCCCGTCGCTGGAGGAGGTGCTGGCGTTCCGCGCCCGGATCGACCAGCGCGTGATCACCGCCCTGCAGGCCGGCAGCCTCAGCGAGCAGGCCCGGCACCAGTTGCTGCTGGGCCTGCACCATGAACAGCAACATCAGGAACTGCTACTGACCGATATCAAGCATGCGTTCTGGTCCAACCCGCTGCAGCCAGCCTACCGCGAGGATCTTGCGGTGGCGCCGGCCCGTGCGCTGCCCCTGCAGTGGCTCAGCAGTCCCGAGCAGATCGTGGAGATCGGCGCGCCGGTCTGGCCTACCCAGCCGACATTCGCCTACGACAACGAATCGCCCGTACACCGCGCCCTGGTCCCGGCGCATGCGCTGGCCAACCGCCCGGTCAGCAATGACGAGTATCGCCGGTTCGTCCAGGCCGGCGGCTACCGCGAGCCGCGCTGGTGGATGAGCGAAGGCTGGACCTTGTGCCAGGACCAGCGCTGGCAGCACCCGCTGTATTGGGATGACGCACTGGAGCGCGAGTTCACCCTCGGCGGGTGGCGCCCGCTCGATCCGCATGCCCCGGTTTGCCATCTCAGTTACTTCGAAGCCGACGCCTACGCGCGCTGGCAGGAGGCCCGCCTGCCCACCGAATTCGAATGGGAGGCGGCCACCGCCGGCCGCCCGCTGCGGGGTCGTTTCGCCGATAGCGATCAGCTTCACCCCGGCGGGGCGGAGGAGTCAGGCGATATCGTGCAGCTGTTCGGCGATGTCTGGGAATGGACCAGCAGCGCCTACGGGCCGTATCCGGGGTTCCGTACCTTCCCGGGCAATCTCGGCGAGTACAACGGCAAGTTCATGTGCGGGCAATGGGTCCTGCGCGGGGGCAGCTGTGCCACGCCTGCCGATCACCTGCGCGCCAGCTACCGCAATTTTTTCGCGCCGTCGGCCCGGTGGCAGTTCGCCGGCCTGCGCCTGGCCCGGGACGCCGCATGAGTTCGGTCCGTGATGCACTCCAGGCGCTGACCGATCTGCAGCCGGACCGCGACCAGATCACCGCCGACATCCTGCGTGGCCTCTCCGCCACGCCACGGCAGCTGCCGTCCAAGTATTTCTACGATGCCCACGGCTCGGCGTTGTTCGAGCAGATCACCCAGCAGCCGGAGTACTACCCGACCCGCACCGAGCTGCAGCTGCTGCAGGACTGCGCGCGTGACATCGCCAAGGTGGTCGGTCCGCGCCTGCACGTGGTCGAGCTGGGCAGCGGCAGTGGGCGCAAGACCGAGCTGCTGCTGCAGGCGCTGCGTGACCCGGTGGCGTACACCCCGATCGAGATCTCCCGTGCCGCACTGCTGGACAGCATCACCCGGTTGGCCCCGTTGCTGCCGGAGATCGAAATGCTGCCGGTCTGTGCGGATTTCACCCAGCCGGTGCAGCTGCCATCGCCGCAGCGCGAGCCGGCGCGCCACCTGGTGTTCTTCCCGGGCTCGACGCTGGGCAACTTCGCGCATGACGAGGCCATTGCGCTGCTGAAGGCCATGCGCCAGACCATGGGCCCCGACGGCATGGCCCTGATCGGCATCGACCTGCACAAGGATGCGGGGCTGATCGAAGCCGCGTACAACGATGCCGCCGGCGTCACGGCCGATTTCACCCTCAATCTGCTGCGCCGGCTCAACCGCGACATCGGCAGTGATTTCGATCTCGACGGGTTCCGTCATCGCGCGCGGTACAGCGTGCCGCGCCTGCGCATCGAAACCGAACTGGTCAGCCAGCGCGAGCAGCGCGTGCAGGTGGACGGGCAGAGCTTCGATTTCGCCGCAGGCGAGGCGATGACGGTGGAGTACAGCCACAAGTACACCGACGCGGTGTTCGCAACGATGGCCGCGGCCGCGGGCCTGCGCGTGACGGCCCACTGGAACGCCACCGATCCCGCCTTCGGCCTGCGCCTGCTGCAGCCGGCCTGACCTGCGCGGCATTGCCGCTATGATGCAGGTCCACTGGCTGCAAGGATTCCGCCAATGCGATGGTCGCCCCTGTTGTTGGCCGGGCTGTGGCTCGGCGCACCGTCGTTGGCGGTGGCCGCCCCGGATGCGTTCTCCACCTGTCTGGCCACGCTCAAGGCGCAGGCCGGCAAGCAGGGCATCGGCGCCGAGCGCTTCGATGTGCTCACCGCCGGGCTGACCCCGGATCCCAGCGTGCTGCCGCTGCTGGACGCGCAGCCGGAATTCACTACCCCGTTGTGGGACTACCTTGCGGCGCTGGTGGATACCCAGCGCGTCGAGGACGGGCGTGCCCGCCTGGTCGAGCACCGCGACCTGCTGGCCCGGGTCTCGGCCGAGTACGGGGTTGATCCGGCCACCATCGTGGCGGTCTGGGGCGTGGAGAGCGACTACGGCCGCGTGTTCGGCAAGCGCCCGCTGCTGCAGTCGCTGGCCACGCTCTCCTGCGAAGGCCGCCGCCAGCCCTTCTTCCGCGGCGAACTGCTCGCCCTGCTCAAGCTGATCGACGCCGGCGACCTGCGCGCCGAAGGCCTGACCGGTTCGTGGGCCGGCGCGTTCGGCCATACCCAGTTCATGCCCTCCACCTATGCGCGCATCGCGGTGGATGGCGACGGCGATGGCCGTCGCGATCTGGTCGCCTCGATTCCCGATGCGCTGGCCTCCACCGCCAATTATCTGAAGAAGGCCGGGTGGCGCACCGGCCAGCCCTGGGGGATGGAAGTGACGGTTCCGGCCGGCTTCAACGCCGGCCAGGCCGGCCGCACCCAGCGCAGGCCACTGGCCGACTGGCGTGCACAGGGCATCGTCCCGGTGGCCGGCGGCGCGCTGGTCCCGGCCGGGCTGCCCGCCGACAGCAGTGCCGCGCTGCTGCTGCCCACCGGGATCAAGGGCCCGGCCTGGCTGGTGTTCCGCAACTACGACGCGATCTACGCGTACAACGCCGCCGAGAGCTACGCCCTGGCGATCGCCACCCTGGCCGACCGCCTGCGTGGTGGCCAGGGCATCGTGGCCGCCTGGCCGACCGACGATCCCGGCATCGGCCGTACCGAACGCCGTGAACTGCAGACCCTGCTGCTGGCCCGCGGCCACGATATCGGCACAGCCGACGGCATGATCGGCACCGCCACCCGGCGCGCCATCCAGGCCGAACAGCAGCGCCTGGGCTGGACCCCCGCCGATGGCCGTGCCGGCCAGCGCATCCTCACCGCCCTGCGCGGTGCTCCTCTTTCATCAACATCGACCATGCCGACCTCCACCGTGTTCACCCTTCCGCCCAACCACGCCCAGTACGTCCAGTCGCCGGCCGCGCCGCGCGCTGCCCTGCCCAAGGTGCCCGGGCTCAGCCTGGCCGACATCCAGGGCTTCCCTGCCTGGAAGGTCGAGACGCCGTTCGCCACCGCCGCGATCAGCGTGTTCGGCGGCCAGCTCCTGTCCTATGTGCCCAAGGGCGGGCAGGACGTGATGTGGCTCTCGCCCAGTGCCCAGCCACTGCCGACCCCGATCCGTGGCGGCACCCCCGTGTGCTGGCCGTATTTCGGCCGCCAGGGGCAGGGCAACGACGTGCCCTCGCATGGCTTCGTCCGTAACGTGCCATGGACGCTGCAGCAGGCCCGCCGCGAGGCCGATGGCACCATGGTGCTGAGCCTGGCCCCACCGGTGCTGGAGAACCTGGACCTGCGCCTGCGCATGGAGCTGCGGATCGGCCGCACGCTGGAGCAGCGCCTGATCACCGAGAACACCGGCCGCCAACCGGTCGCCTTCACCCAGGCCCTGCACAACTACTTCCATGTCAGCGATGCGATGCAGGTCAGCGTGGAAGGGCTGGAGGGGCTGTCCTACCTGGACAAGTTCGAGAATTACGCCGCCCCCCGCCAGCAGCAGGGCGAGTGGAGCCTGCGCGACCCGCGCGATCCGGGCCGCAGCGACCGCATCTATACGCAGGCTGGCGGCCGTTACCTGCTCAAGGACCCGGGCCTGAAGCGCCGCATCGAGATCACCACCACCGGCAGCCGCTCGCTGGTGGCGTGGAACCCGGGTGAGGCCGGTGCCAGCAAGATGGCCGACGTCGGGGCCGGTTGGCGCAACTATGTGTGCCTGGAGGCGGCCAACGCCGGTCCGGACGTGGTGACCCTGGCGCCGGGCGCGCAGCATGTGCTGCAGCAGACCCTGGCGGTTCGCCCGCTATGAGCACGGTTCCGTCCCCGGCCCGGCCGGACGAGACGGCCGGCAATCCTTATCGCGCGCCCAGCGCCGCCCTGCACGAGGCGATGATCGACGCCCAGATTGATGCTGCCGTGGCGGTGCATGACCGCCATCCGTCGTGCTGAGGCGGCTGTAAGGCGCGTGACCGGTCAGTGTGCGGCCGGGCGCGGCCGCAATGCCACCAGACAGATCCCGCCAGCCACCAACCCCCAGAACGCCGAACCGATCCCGGCCAGCGACAGGCCCGAAGCGGTGACCAGGAACGTCACCAGCGCCGCTTCGCGATCGGCCTCCTCGCGCAGCGCCATGGCCAGGCTGTTGGCGATCGTTCCGAACAGCGCGATGCCGGCCACGCAGGCGACCAGCTCCTTGGGGAAGGCAGCAAATACAGCAGCCACCGTCGCCCCGAACAGCCCGACCACGATATAGAAGGCGCCCGCGGCCACTGCGGCGGTATAACGGCGGGCCGGATCCTCGTGCGCTTCGCGCCCCATGCAGATCGCGGCGGTGATCGCGGCGAGATTGAGCCCATACGCACCGAAGGGGGCCAGGATCGTATTGACCACGCCGATCCAGCCGATCACGGGCGAGACCGGCGTGTCATACCCGGAGGCACGGATCACCGCGACACCCGGGATGTTCTGCGAGGCCATGGTGACCACGAACAGGGGCAGGGCGATGCCGAACACCGCTGCCCACGACAGCGTTGGCCAGGTGAACACCGGCGTGGCCAGTTCCAGCCGCACGTCCTGCATATGAAGCAGACCCTGACCTGCGGCGACCAGGACACCGACAAGCAGCGTGGCGATCACCGCATAGCGCGGGAACAGCCGTCGCCCGATCAGCCACGTGGAGAACATCGCCAATGCCATGCCCAGCTGGGTGCCCATGGAGACGAACACATCCAGCCCGAAGCGCAGCAGTACACCCGCAAGCATGCCCGCGGCCAGCGCCATCGGCACACGCTTCATCAGCTTCGCGAAGATCCCCGAGAAGCCGGCCAACATGCCAAGCACGGCGGCAAGCACGAACGCACCGATCGCATCGCTGTAGCCGACCGCGCCCGCACCGACCACGAGCATCGCCGCACCGGGCGTGGACCATGCAGTGACGACCGGCATCCGATAGCGCAGTGACAGACCAATACACGTCACGCCCATGCCAAGGCCCAACGCCCACATCCACGAAGCGATCTGCGCCTGGTCTGCGCCGACCGCGCGTGCGGCCTGGAACACGATCACCGCCGAACTGGCGAAGCCCACCAAGACGGTAATGAAACCTGCCATCACCGCAGGCAGGGAGAGATCGCGCCACAACGAACGTTTGCCAACCGCAGACATCGCATGCATTCCTGATGACAAGAGATGCATTGTTAGCAAGCCTGCGGCAGCACGCGCAACGCGCGTGCTGCCGCGCTCGTTGTCGAGCAGCACGCACGGATGACGCGATGATGAAAAAGATCGACGAAAACGCTTGACGAATTTTCAGAAGTCTTTAGTATTCGCTCCCTCGCTGCGACGCGGTCTTCACCCCGGTGAACACCCACCCGCAGCGACGGCAACAAGCTTCGAAAGAAGGTGTTGACGGAAACGAAAAGCCTGACATAATAGGCGGCTCGCTTCGACGAAAAGACCTCCGGGTCGCACAACGAAGCAGCATCGGCAACAGCGTC